>JALYZZ010000517.1 GCA_030948675.1 Bacteroidota bacterium
GTGTGTTGTATACCTACCCACGTTGGCATGCTCGTACAAAGAAGACCGGGAGTTTGAGAGGATTGGCATATCAAGCATTATTGACCAGCGTGAACTTATTTTGCGGGTAATGGCAATATCGGTAGCTGTAGAATGGTTAATTACTTCGCTGCCCAGGGTTTGCCTTTGTTTTTGCTCTTCGGTACCCACAAAATGACGGAAAGATTTGAAGTACCGGTTATTGATGCTTAATACCCACTTACTGCTATCAGTATGTTGCATACTGCAATAGCCGCCCGTGCTGCGTATGGCTACACAGCCCTGGGCAAAAGTGTTACTCGATGTAAAAATGATCGTGAAAGTAACCAATAAGATTATAAATATTTTTCTCATGATAGTTAGGTTAATATAGTTTTAGTTAATGCTGGCAACATTGCCACTGTTAAATGTCTTCATTTTAAGACGCCGTAAAATAAAAGATCCAACTTCTACACCCGTTTGATGACCGACGTGGCAGGAGTGTTTGAAATGAATTCCACCATACACTCTCCACATTCCGGCTTCGACCGATGCTTCTCTTACGGATTTAAAAGAACGGTTAGGTACGCCAAACTCTAATTCAGAGGTGTCGGTGTAATTAATATGATTTCCGAAATAATGGATGATGTGTCTTATTCAACCTGTTGATAGAGAGGCTATTGCTTATACAGCTTTGGGCGGTTGCTCAGGAGAACTATGAGGTGAAGAAGGTAAAATAACTAAGTAAAGACTTTTGCCGTGGTTAGTTAAGGAAGATGAGTAATGAATGGGATAAGATGCAGCGAAATCATCATATTCACCAACCAGATTTTTAAACATACCTGATTTAGAGTGATCAGGCTTTTTTGAACTGTTGCTTTGCACGAGGTCATTCGAATATTTGAAGAACTCATCTTTTTCTGACTGCAACTTCATTTTCTCATGATCGGGCAAACACTTCAGTATCAATTGCCCGTCATAAATTTTACGCTTAACGTATTTATATATCTTGCCATTAACAGTAAGTTCTCCGTCTACTCTTTCAAAGTTTTGCTGGTTGTTTTGATAAGGAACAGAAAGCGGAACTTTAATCGTAATTAATTCTGCTTCATTAAATTCATCTTTATCAAGAGACGCCTCAAACCTTACATCAGATTGATTCTGCAAATAATTAAACACCAGTTTGTATCCAAAAAAGTTGAATAAAAACAGGGCAATTAAAAATATGGCAGCTACTTGTTTCACAATTTCGAAAGAAAAATAATAATTAATACACTTATTTCCAAAAATTATTACAATGGGTTGATGCTATAAGACATTACTGCTGCTATTGTAGATGCTTATTTTACGGTGAATGTTTTTTTGTCACGTCCAATGCCCGTAAGCTGTAAAGATTTCCACTGTGATGGAAGCTTTGTAGCTAATTGCAAAATCCCTTCAGGTGTTATTTCCAGTCCTCCAAACCCATTTAACATCGCTTGTACCATTCCTCCTGCCCCGGTTGAAAAATAGGGATTATTGCCGGTCGCAGTCTCAGCAAGCACCCCAAAAGGGGGCCGCATATTGGGCATATAGCCCATTTTAAAAGCCTTAAAAGCCTTTTCAGGTTCGCCCAAACGCTCATGCAAAATTGTAAAAATAGCATGTGTCATGGCCGGCCCTTCCCCCACTCTTGGTTCATAATACTCCAAATCTTTTCTGATTGCGGCTGGCGCTGAGATTTCATGCAGCGGGTAAGCAAGCAGATTTACATCGGCCTGCTTAATCGGCTCTCCGTTGTAGGCTTCATGCTCCTTAGTAACGCCGTCCGCAAATTTTAAAACCGGGATGTTGTTATACACGTTCATCCAATCGGCGTCCGGTGTTATTCCAAGAATGGTGGCAGCATTTGTTGCATACTGTAAGTTGGCTTTAGCAGCAGCATTCGTAAAGGCGTTATTGTCAATGTTTTCGGCCCATTCATCTGCTGCAACAACATTTTTAATTTCGTATTTTCCGGGCCCGTTTCTTTCTACACGGCTTGCCCAAAAGTCTGCTGTTTCTTTTAATAACGGATATCCTTTTTCGCGTAGCCACTCTTTATCATGTGTAACGGAGTAGTAATTCCACGCTGCTATTGCGATATCAGCAGTTATATGATGCTCAAAAGGACCGCTAAGGGCCCATACGGGTGTTTCTTCGTTGCCACTGGCTGCACTTTCCCACGGGAACATGGCGCCTTTATAACCATGAGCAAAAGCATTGTGCCTGGCAGCTTGTAATCTTTGGTAGCGATACTCAAGCAGAGATTTTGCAATTGGCGGCTGCAGTAACAATAGTGACGGAAACATCCAAAGCTCAGTATCCCAAAAAGCATGACCATTATACCCAAGTCCACTGAGGCCCATAGGCGATAAACTGTAGGCAGTACCTTCCCTGGCAAAGGAGTATAAATGATAGACCATGCTTCTTAC
>JALYZZ010000713.1 GCA_030948675.1 Bacteroidota bacterium
GGTTACCCTGTCTTAACCGCCCCTTCGAATGCAATCGAAAGTGCAGTGCCAAGATCTTTGTTTTACTCTCAGAGTGAAGTTGATTTAAATCCTAATATTCCTGGCCAGAAAAAGAACCAACAAAGCAGAATTTTTTGGGATACGCCTTAGTATTTAAAACTTCTGAATTATAGGACAAAAAAAGCCGGGTAAAATTTCGAAAATTTATACGAATAGATTAAAAGCCATTTTTTAGATTATTTTAAAAAAAAGAGGTTGTTTCAATCGAAATAGCCTCTTTTTTTATCAAAATATAGCATTTTTTTAGAAATAGCTGAACAGCTCCGACTATTAGGAAAACGTCATTAAACTCTTAATTGTCAAATATTTATACTTTTACTAACAGTTCTTTATACAATTTTATTTAAAAAAATGCAACAAAAAAACCTGACTTTTTTTTTAAAACTTGCATTTTCTACACTTAATTTGCAGTGCTATTAAAAAAAGTTAAACTTTTTATGGACTGTGTTCTTAACTATCATACTGCTGACCCCAAAGGGATTACGATTAATTCCCTTTATAATTTTTTTGCTGTCCAAACTGTAGCCTGATAATTAACTAACATTATTACTTTTCAATTCATTGTTCTCCTTTCGTCGCTTGTTTAAAATTTTTGTCTTATATATCACATTCTATTTCTAAACTTAAAAAAACATGAGAAAAATTGTAATGTTTGTGCTGTTGTGTATGTCTCTTATAGGTACACAGGCATTTGCCCAAACAAAAGTTGTAACCGGCAGGGTTACTGATGAAGCGGGGAACCCTGTTGTTGGCGCAACGGTGCAGGCGAGAGGAAGTCGCGCAGGTACAACTACTGATGCTACAGGGAAATTTTCATTGCAGGTACAGCAAAACGCGAAAACGTTAGCTATCTCATCTGTTAATTTTGCAGCGCAGGATGTTAGCTTAAATACTACAGGGAGTATATCAGTGCAATTGAAAGCTGTGGCTGGTAGCCTATCTGAAGTAGTTGTTGTAGGTTATAGTACAACGACTAAAGAAGCTTTCACCGGATCGGCAAAAGCCGTATCGGGTGAGCAATTGGCTAATAAAAACGTATCAAACGTAACACAGGCTTTAGCGGGTGAAGTAGCAGGCGTGAGAGTTATTAATACGTCCGGACAACCAGGTACAGTTGCTACGATACGTATTCGTGGTATTGGCTCTGTAAATGGTAACCGCGATCCACTTTACGTTGTTGATGGTGTACCGTTTTCCGGAGCTATTAACGCCATCAACCCCGCCGATATCGCTTCTATCACTGTATTGAAAGATGCTGCCGCAACTTCTATTTACGGATCAAGAGGTGCAAATGGGGTAATCGTAATTACAACTAAAAACGGACGTGCAGCAAAATCCTTTATCGAAGTAGACGCAAAGTTTGGTTCAAACCTGTCTTTATTGCCAAGATATAGTGTGATTAAGTCTCCGGAAGAGTATGCTTCGTTGAGCTGGGAAGCTTTATACAATAGAGGAGTTGCAGTAGGAAACGCAGATCCGGTAGCTTACGCTAATGCCAGACTTTTTTCTTCAAGTGGTATTCCTGCCGCTTACAATATTTGGAATGTTTCTACAGCCGCAGATTTGATTGATCCAACAACAAAAACTGTAAAGCCTGGAGTTTCACGTAAGTATGATCCTGAAACCTGGGAAGATTATGCATTTCAGTCTTCTTCAAGAAAAGAAGTTGATGTAAGAATGGGAGGTGGCGACGCCAAGACTAATTACTACACTTCGTTTGGCTATTTAAATGACAAAGGTTATTCAATTAATTCCAACTTCCGTCGTCTTAATGGCCGTTTGAATTTAAACCATGAAGTAAAGACATGGTTAAAAACAAGCATGAATGTTAACTACGCAAATACCATCACGAACAATAACGGACAGGCATCAAATTCTAACAGTGTTTTTTGGTTTGTTGATAATATACCTGCGATTTATCCCCTTTTTCTTCGTGATGCAACCGGAAATAAGGTCGCTGACCCAATTTTTGGTGGTTATCAATTTGACTATGGCGGAGGTGCACAAAGCCGCGGCTTTGGAGGCTTGACAAATGCAATTGCAGATGCTACATATAATACATTACGGGCTTATCGTAACGATTTAACTGGTAATGCTTCTGTTACATTAAAACTTACTCCAGCTCTTTCCTTTGAAAACCGTTTGGGTCTTCAATACTATAATAATAGCGCGGTATCGCTTATTAATAAATTTTACGGCTCCGCAGCTACTCAAAATGGCTCAATTAGCCAAACAAAGTCAGAACTGCTAAATACTAATTTGTTGAATTTATTGCGCTACGGTAAACGTTTCGGCCTTCAGAATGTTGAGGTATTGGCTGCCCACGAGTCGTCGAACAATAAAACTACTATAGCAAATGCCTCTGGTTATAACCTTATATTAAACAACAGTCTGGAACTAAATAATGCGGTAGTATCTAATCCCTCAAGTTCTTATGCCAATACAAATACCCTTGAGAGTTATTTCGGTCAGTTGAATTATGATTACCAGTCAACATATTATTTATCAGGTACAATCCGGAGAGACGGTTCATCGAGATTTACGAATAACAAATGGGGTACTTTCGGCTCCGTAGGTGCTGGTGTTGTGTTAAGTAAGATGAATTTTATGAAAAACGCAGGTCTGCTTAACTATTTAAAGGTTAAAGCCAGCTATGGCATACTTGGTGATCAGGCAGGTGTTGGTTTTTATCCTGGTAATGATCGTTTTGATCTATCTAACCTTAACAATAATGCCGCCATTACTTTTACAAGTAGAGGTAATGCAGACTTAACCTGGGAAACATCTAAAATGTTTCAGACAGGTGTAGATTTTAAGCTGGGCAAATTCTTAGACGGATCAGTTGATTATTACATTAAAAATACCAGCAATCTTATCTTTCTGAGAAGAGTAGGGCCATCTATAGGCTACGCAACTTATCAGGTGAATGATGGCAGACTAAAAAATGCGGGTCTTGAATTTGATTTGACAGGGCACATTTTAAATAAAAAGGACTTTTATGTAAATCTTGGTGTTAATGGTGAAAGTTTTGTAAACAAAATTACTGCTATGCCCCTCGATCCGGTTACCGGAAAGCAGAAGCCTATTGATGTGCAAAGTCCCTTTGGTTTATCTGTCGGACATTCTATTTATGATTATTATATCCGCAACTTCGCCGGTGTTGATCCTACCGACGGACTTAGCACTTGGACTGTATATTATGACGATGCAAATGGAAATGGCCAATACAACGCCGGTGAGCAGGTGACAGACCTGGTTACCTATTATCAAAACAATCCCGGTAAAGAAGGAACTTTAAAAACTGCTACAACAAAAGTTTACTCAGAGGCTACCCAATATTACGTTGGCAAGTCAGCTTTACCAAAGGTGCGAGGCGCTTTTAATTTGAGTGCAGGATACAAAGGTTTTGAAATAAATGTGCAGGTTCTTTATAGTATTGGTGGTTATGTGTACGATTATGCTTATGCAAGCTTGATGAGTAATACCCAGGTGGGTGGTAATAACTGGAGCACAGATATTAGGAATCGTTGGCAAAAAGCCGGCGATGTTACCGATGTGCCACGATTAAGCAGTAACTATGATCCAAACGTTGTCTCAACTTCTTCGAGATTTTTAACCAAAGGCGATTATTTGTCACTGAATAATATCCGGTTGGCGTACAGAATTCCTTCAAGCCTTTTAAGGAAAACAAACTTTGTAGATCAGGCGACAGTTTTTGTTTCGGGGGATAACCTATGGCTTAAATCTGCGAGAAGAGGTTTTAATCCTTCAACAGCCGAAAATGGTTCGTCTGATATGTACAGATATTCTCCATTGTCAACGATTACAGCCGGTATAAACGTCAAATTCTAATTGAATAAAAAAAAGTTTATGAAATTAAGATATATTTTAACCCTCGCTATTGCGGGTTCGGCAATGGTTACAGGATGTAAAAAAGATTTTCTGCAAACAGAACCAACTCAGTTTTTAACGCAGGATCAGTTAGCAAATGCTGCTAAAACAGACCCAAAAGTATCTACGGGTTTGTTAAATGGTTTGTACGTTAACATGTATAATCCAGGAACCGGCGGAACCACGAACCACGACGATTTTGGGCAGAAAGGATATGATATTTACATGGATATGCTTTCGTCTGACATGGTTTTGGGTGCTACCGTGTATGGTTGGTACTCGACAATTGCAAGAATGACGGGTAATGTAGATTTTACTACAAACCAGGCGTATCAACCGTGGAGGTATTATTACCGCCAAATCCGCCAGGCAAATTCTATTATTGATGGTTTAGGAGGCAATGACTATGTCCCTACAGCAGCAGCCGAAAAGTCGACCATGGGTCAGGCTAAAGCCATGCGTGCCTATGCTTACTTTTATTTGACACAATTGTACGGGAAGGAATACGGTGCCGGTACAGATAAAATATTGCCGATATACACAAGCACTAAATCTGAAAATCAGCCTAAAGGCACTTCAAAGCAAGTGTGGGATTTAATGATTTCTGATTTAAATCAGTCCATCTTGTATTTAACTGACTTTACACGTGCAACTAAAGACCAGGTTGATAAGAATGTGGCGAAAGG
>JALYZZ010000551.1 GCA_030948675.1 Bacteroidota bacterium
ATAAAGTGGTTAAAGCCAATTGGTTTCAATAACGCCTATGCTTTGATGATGCGCAGAAAACAAGCGGACAAGTTAAAAATTCGAACTATTTCAGATTTAAAGATGTTTATTGATAACAATTGAAAGAATGAATTTTTTAGAAAGATACAGCACTGTTAGAAAGAGAACAGAAGCAATTTGTGAACCTTTGGAAACGGAAGATTTTGTTGTTCAGCCAATTGCTGATGTAAGTCCACCCAAATGGCACATCGGGCATACCACCTGGTTTTTTGAAACATTTATTCTTAAAAAGTATACACAAGATTACAAAGAATTTAATTCTGATTACAATTACGTTTTCAATAGCTATTATGAAACGGTGGGCGCAAGGGTAATTAGAACTGACAGAGGCAACTTGAGCAGACCAACCGTCAAAGACATTTTCAATTACCGCCACTATGTTGATGAGGCTATGATTGACTTACTTAGCAATAGCTATAGTAAGGATGTAGACGAATTATTAGCGCTCGGTTGTAACCATGAAGAGCAGCACCAGGAATTATTGTTAACGGATATTAAATACATCCTCGGAAACAATCCCTTGTTTCCTGCATATAATGAAAAATTAATCGAAAAAGATCACGACAACCTGTCAACAGATTTTATAGCGATTGATGAAGGAACCTATGAAATTGGATTTGAGGGACCAGGGTTTTGTTTTGACAATGAATTGGGAAGACATAAGGTATACCTGCAGAAATTCTCAATTGCAAGCCATCTTGTCAAAAATGGAGCATTCATAGATTTTATTGAAGCTGGAGGTTACAAAGACTTTAGGCACTGGCACGCCGAAGGATTGGATTGGGTAAAGAATAATGCTATACAATCACCCTTGTATTGGCATTTTATTGACGGTACATGGATGCACTATACTTACCAGGGATTAATACCAGTAAATATTGATGGAACTCTTAACCACATTAGCTTTTATGAAGCTGCTGCCTTTGCCTCCTGGAAAGGATTGCGCCTGCCAACGGAATTTGAATGGGAAATAGCTGCAAAGCATTTTGAATGGGGCAGCCGTTGGGAGTGGACGGAGAGCGCGTATTTGCCTTACCCTGGTTTTAAGAAAGCGCCAGGCGCGATAGGAGAATACAACGGCAAATTCATGGTAAACCAAAAAGTACTAAGAGGTGCTTCGGCAGTTACCTCTCCCGGACATAGCCGCATTACATACCGCAACTTTTTTCATCCGCACCTGCGCTGGCAATACACAGGCATCAGATTAGCACAATAAAAAATATGAGTGAATTTTTAAAAGATGTGGTACAGGGCTTGTCTGCCGAAGAAAAGGTATTACAATCAAAATACTTTTATGATGCAAAAGGTGATGTGCTGTTTCAAAAAATAATGGCCTGCAAAGAATATTATCCAACCCGCTGCGAGATGGAGATTTTTACTCAGCAGACAGGCGAACTGGTTCATGTACTTACAGGCGAAAAACATGAATTTGACATTGTAGAGTTGGGCGCGGGGGATGCAACGAAATCAATACATTTATTAAAAGGATTGCTCAACAATCAGGTGGCATTTACTTATTATCCAGTCGACATTTCTAATAATGTTATCGGGCAGTTGAAGCAAAACCTTCCCCTGCAGCTTCCCGGTCTTAAGTTGCAAGCTTTAAACGGGGAATATTTCCAGATGCTCGAGAAGGCAAAAACACTGTCTGACAAAATAAAAGTCGTTCTTTTTTTAGGCGGAAATATTGGCAATGTAGCCTTAGAAAAAGCCGGAGAGTTTAGTAAATCTCTGAGACAACATTTGAACACCGGAGACCTGGTGTTAGTCGGATTCGACTTAAAGAAAGATCCCAAAACAATACTAGATGCGTATAACGATAGTACCGGACTAACCCGCGATTTTAATCTTAATTTGCTGGAACGAATAAACCGTGAACTGCAAGGAAATTTTGATTTAAACAACTTCTATCATTACGCCACTTACGATCCGCAAAACGGGGCAACGAAAAGTTATCTTGTCAGCAAAAAAAAACAAACAGTAAGTGTTGCAGGAAAGGACTTTTACTTCAAGACTGGAGAACCAATATTTATGGAAATCTCCCAAAAATACACTGTTGAACAAACAGACGATCTGGCGCGGCAAACCGGCTTTCAACCTGTTCATCATCTTCTTGACACTAAGGGATGGTTTTTAGATGCGGTGTGGAAGTGTGTGTAAGACTTACCGGAATACAACCGGAAGATTTTCATTCAATAACAGTATCATCGCGATGATTTCAGGCAATTCCACATGTTCCTTCAAAACGGTTTTGCAAATTGGATTTCGTTAGTTACCTCAATGTAACTTGATAACGATTGGCTATGGAAATATAAAAAGTTATACAAGTAAGGGGTATTTATGAAAACTTAGCGATCAAAAACATGAAAAGCAGACTTGAGGAGCACAAGACATATTTACAAAGTTTTCAAAAATTCAATTAGCTTTTTTACATCGTTTTCCCGGAAAAAGCTGACCGGGTTTTCCGAAAGATATTTTTCTACTGCCGGTTGCTTTCCATACATGTTTAAAAGGTTCTTTTTATTTAAAGGCTTAAAGTGGTTGTAAGTGTCGCCAATAAAGAAATTTGAATATTCGGCAAAAGTGAGATTTTCCTTTAGTACCATATCCCGCGCACCTTGTGAACTGCTTATCTTTTCATATGTGTCTATCGATGCTGACGAAAGTTCGCCCATACCACCTATTTTCTGCCTGTTAGATAATCCTAAAATGTTCTTACTTGCAAATTTTACCCCTTTTATATCGTCCATTTTTTTTATATAACCCTGGTGATAATAATAAGTATCCCCATAAATTGCAACGCTGTTAATGGTCTCCTCATCACCCAGCGAAAGAGTGTCTCCCTTACTATTGATAAACTGCATTTCGTCCAGCAGCTTATTGTAGTTCAGGACGGATACGCCAGCGTTGTTGTTTTTAAAATTTACAGTGCCCATTACAAAAGTTGGGTAAGCATACACAGCTGCCATAGGTAGTGCTGTCATAATCTTTTCGCCTGGCTTTACGGTGTATGTTTTTCTTTGCTGCGCGATCGTGTCTTTATAAAAAAGAAAGAAAATGGCAATGATATAAATCTGTTTCAATGTATATTTTTTAACCAGGTTATGCTTTCGAGGAATTGCTGTATAAATATAACAAACAGAAACGTCAATACTAAGAACACCATTGGCTAAAAGTTAGAAGGCAAAAACCGGTCAACTGATTGGAGCCGGATTGAGACAAAAACAAAGAAAAGATTATGTACCTATTAAAGCAGCATAAGGCTGAATAAAGATACAAATTGCACAAAAGTGCTGACGCAACAGGCGCTAGAACTGTGTTGCAAAAAGCTGGTTCCAAAACATTCCTCGCAATTCAACCAGTCCTCTAATCGGGATTCTTAAATGGCGCAATGCTCATGATAATTTTCTAACACAATAGGAGCTCTTTCTATTTCAAAACCTTCATAATAATGTTGTACATCGTCAAGTACTGCTTCGACCTCCTCCATCTCTTTCAACGTAACCAATTTATTTCTGAATTCTTTAATGCCTGGCAACCCCTTTAAATAATTAGAATAGTGGCGGCGCATTTCGTTGATACCAACAACTAGCCCTTTCCACTCGACAGATTTGCGAAGATGATTTTTACTTACCGAAACACGTTCTTCTACGGTCGGTGAAGGAAGAATTTCGCCGGTTTGCATATAATGATGAATTTCACGAAATATCCAGGGATAACCAATAGCTGCACGGCCAATCATTATGCCATCGACGCCGTAGCGATTTTTATATTCTACTGTTTTTTGAGGGCTGTCGATATCACCATTACCAAATATGGGAATATTGATTCTGGGGTTATTCTTAACCCTGGCAATCAGCGACCAATCGGCCTCGCCTTTGTACATTTGGCTGCGCGTGCGTCCATGGATTGCTAAGGCTTTTATGCCCACGTCCTGCAAACGCTCGGCAACTTCCTCTATATTTTTTGTTTGCTCATCCCATCCCAAACGCGTTTTTACCGTAACTGGCAGCTTTGTAGATTTTACAACTGCATCAGTAAGACGAACCATTAGGTCAACGTCTTTCAATACCCCTGCACCTGCACCTTTACAGGCCACTTTTTTTACGGGACATCCAAAATTAATATCAAGCAAATCGGGGTTAGTAACGTCTACAATTTTAGCTGCCATTGCCAAACTGTCTTCGTCTCCACCAAAAATTTGTATACCTATCGGTTTTTCGTAGTCAAAAATGTCGAGCTTTTTACGGCTTTTAATAGCATCCCTGATCAGGCCTTCGCTGCTTATAAATTCTGTGTACATTAGATCGGCCCCGTTTTCTTTGCAAACAGCGCGAAACGGAGGATCGCTGACGTCTTCCATAGGAGCAAGCAAAAGCGGAAAACCGTGAAGTTGAATATCGCCAATAGTGATCATGATACTTGTAAAAAATCCTTTAAAGCGTGTAGGCTAAATGCTGCAACGGGTTGTTTATAAGTTGCATCCTGTATCTTGCACGACTATTTTTTAAAACGCAAATTTACATTCTTATTCCTAGCTGATTTATGAAGACTTACTTAAAATATCAACCTCCTGCAGTGCAGTTTCTTGCTTTTCTGGGCCTTGCAGGTGGCTTTCTTATTTTGAATGCTGCTTTTTCAACTTTCTTTTTCAACGACATTTCAAACGTTTTGCTCAATAAAAACGCAATTGTTTCACCTGAGTTAACTGCAAGGTTCAAATGGGCACAATCAGCAGGTTCTGTTATTTCCTTCATCCTCCCATCTTTGTTTTTTGGCTATTATTCATCGCCAAAATCTCTCCCCTACATTGGTGTTCAAAAGAATGCATCTGTAATATTATTGGTTGCGGCAATGCTATTGCTGTGTACGATTCAACCGTTTATAGGATGGTTAGGTGAAATCAATGGCCGCATCAAATTTGGATCGATGCAAAATTCACTACTGCAAATGGAGGAAATGTATAACAGGGCATTGCACGTTTTTTTGCAGATGAAAACATTTGGCGACCTCCTGATAAATCTTTTCATTATGGCTTTGTTACCGGCCTTAGGCGAAGAATTGTTCTTTCGCGGATCGTTGCAAAAAGCCTTGTTGCGGCTTAGTCATCGACCATGGCTGGCCATTGTACTATCATCTGCAGTATTCGCGTTGCTTCACGGAACTTTCTTTAAAATATTGCCGATTTTTACCCTTGGTCTTATATTGGGAATTGTATATTATGTAACCCGAAATTTATGGTACACTATTCTTATCCATTTTTTAAACAACGCCTTTGCTGTTTTATCAGTCTACTATGCCAATAAAAGTGAGACCCTAAAGAAGCTTTCGGGCGACGATATTTCCGTTCCACTTTATGGGGCTATTATAAGCCTCGCCATTGGTATTGCAATTATTTACTTTATAAAAAAGAAAAGTGACGAAGTGTTACCAGCAAATGTAACGAGTGACGATAATGATTATATTGCGTAAGCCTCGATGAATAAAAGTATGACACAAAAATGGTTTCTCCTGTATGCTACCCGTAACCTTCCACAGGCCAGCATTATAAAAGGAATGCTTGAAGAAAACAGTGTACCGGTTATGCTGGTCAACAAACAGGATAGCAGCTATTTAAACTTCGGCGACATTGAAGTGTATGTACCGATACTGCTAAAAGATATTGCCAGACACCTGGTAGACAAAAGCCTGCTGAATTAACACGTGTATCATTGCACATTTTCCTTCCATAACCGCACTACAACATTTTCATTTATTCAATTACCTACTTTTAAATAACATTGTTTTAATGCGGCATGCTTACCATACTGTTCAAACAAGATCAACCAATTTTTCTATGCGGGCTGCTGCAACAGCCTTGTGCTAAACTCATTTACGTTATGGCTTTTAACCTTCAGACCTTTAAAACCCGTGCAATCTCCGCAGTCATATTTGTAGTTATAATGCTGGCTGGCTTGCTCTGGAATCACTGGAGCTTTTTTGTGTTGTTTTCCATCATCCATTTTGGCTGCTGGACAGAATATCAGAAATTGGTGGCACTGATTGACCCTGAATATCAAAAAATAACCCCGTTACACAGATACGGGGTAATGATAGCAGGATGGGCTTTTATGCTCGCTATGACTGCTACCGGATACAGTATTGGAAGTATTGCTCTCCACACCATTGGAATATTACTCTTGCTGGTCTGCGGCGTTGTATTGCCCTTGTGGCTTGTGGTGTTGGCAAAAGGCTTCTCAGCAAAAGTGCTTGCTTATTCGCTTTTTGGGTTACTATATATTTCTATTAGCTGGGGTTTAATGATCGGAATTAGAACACATGGCCTCATCGCGCAAGGTTCTGTTGTCTTTATGGATACCGGCTGGGTTATACCTGTTATTTTAATTGCAGCCATTTGGATAAATGATACGATGGCATACATTGTTGGTTCCTTTATAGGAAAGACCCCTTTCTCTAAAATTTCTCCAAAGAAAACGTGGGAAGGAACAGGGGGCGGGGCAGTCTTATGCGTTGCGGTTGTAACGCTTGCCGGTTATTTCATTTTTCATGTAAAAGATATCACAACCCTGATGGTAATTGCAGTAATTGCTGCTGTGATTGGTACTGCCGGTGACTTATTTGAAAGTAAAATAAAAAGAATGGCCGGGGTGAAAGATAGCGGACAAATTATGCCGGGACATGGTGGTTTTCTGGATCGTTTTGACAGCTTAATTCTTGCTACGCCTTTTGTGTGGCTTTACATTGTTTTATTTTCTATTTAATGTGCCAGAGCTTTTAACAGGTGAGATAAAGTGAATACTGATTTACTGATAATATTGACCGCGCGTTAAATCGCAGCCATTGAACTATTCGCTCATTCTTTTTGGTTAGGTCACTCTTTCTTGCTCTATTCAAATACATTTTACATTTCAACCAAAAGCATCTATTTTACCTCGTAAATAAACTGCTGACTGTGCAACCTGTACTTAGCCTCAATGGTATCACCAAATTTTATGGAAAGATTCAGGCGTTAAATAATGTATCTTTTGAAGTGCCCCAGGGAAGTGTTTTCGGAATACTTGGTCCAAACGGCAGTGGCAAAACAACCACACTTGGTATAGTACTGGACGTATTAAAGCCAACGTCTGGAACATTTGAGTTTTTTGGACAACCAGGTACATCAACTTTACGAAAAGACATTGGAACATTACTGGAAACACCGAACTTTTATCACTATCTATCAGGAGAGAGAAATCTGGCAATTGCTGCAGAAATTAAAGGAAAAGGAAGAGCGAACATACCAGATGTTTTGGAAAAAGTAAATCTTACGGAAAGGAAAACAAGCAAATTCAGTACATACTCATTGGGTATGAAACAACGGCTGGCAATTGCTTCTGCGTTGCTTGGCAATCCCGGGGTATTAGTTTTTGACGAGCCTACCAACGGCCTTGATCCAGTTGGAATAGCTGAAATACGTGAGTTAATCAAGCGGCTTGCAGTCGAAGGAAAAACGATCATTATGGCAAGTCATCTGCTTGATGAAGTGGAGAAGGTTTGTACACATGTTGCAATTATGAAAAGGGGGCAATTGCTTGTATCGGGGCCGGTAGATGAAATACTGGTAAATGAAGATATCGTAGAGTTATCTGCCAATAATCTTTCTCAGCTTGAGCTGGTTGCGTCTGCTTTAGCTGGTTATACCAGTATTAGAAAGCAGAAGGATTGCATGCAAGCCTTTTATCCTTCCGGCACCGCAAATCTTGAAGCAATTAACCAGCACTTTTTCAATAACGGCGTCATCCTTAGTCACCTTCTTTTGAAAAAGAAAAGTCTGGAAGCTAAATTTTTCGAACTCACCAATAATTAAAAACTCATTAGACTTATGTTTCAGCTTTTGAAAGTAGAATGGATGAAGGTGAAGAATTACAGGGCCTTTTGGGTCTTATCTGTCTTGTATTTCATCAGTTTATTCGGAGCAAACTACATCAGTTATCAGGTATATCAAACCGGTCCAAGAAATAACGATATTGCTAAGGGGATTATCGGTAAACTCTTTGATTTTCCTGATGTTTGGCATACGGTCAGTTATACAAGTAGTTTTCTAATGTTTATGCTTGGGCTTTTAATTATAATTTCATTTACTAACGAGTACAGCTACAAAACGCATCGTCAGAATATAATAGATGGCTGGAGTCGCAAAGAGTTTATAGGGGTCAAAATTGCGCTTACCATTATCGTTGCCCTGGCTGCAACGATTGCGGTTTTTATTACCGCTTTGCTTTTTGGACTGTACGAAAACACTGCCTCTTTCACTTTTGAAAAAATTGAATTTATTGGTTACTTTTTTATACAGGCAGTTAGCTATTGTTCTGCTGCATTAGTTTTTAGTCTTTTGTTTAAAAGGTCAGGCATTACTATCGGGGTGTATTTTTTGTACACCCTTATCCTTGAAAATATGCTTGCAGCTTTTTTAAATCATTATACCGATAATATTGGCCGGTATCTTCCCCTGGAAACCACTGACAATCTTATTCGCATACCCTTTGGGAAAGGTTTAATAAATCAATTCATTGCGTCTTATAATACACCTGCTTTATTAATAATGACTGCTGTTTATTTGGTTCTTTATTATTTTATAAGCTTTAAAAAGTTTCAGTCGGATGATTTGTAAAGTGGTGTTGTATCGCTAAATTGGAAGGAATTGGATAAGCAAATGACAACAAAAGAATGACGAGCGCATTACTTCCCGTTCACCAGGTTCTCCAAAGCAGTTTCAATAGATGGATACTTAAAGCTAAACCCTTCTTTTCTTATTTTTTCGCAGCTTACCGTGGCACTTTTTAGCACTTCAACACTCATTTCTCCCAGCATTGCTTTTAGCGCAAACCTTGGTACATGAAGATGTACAAAAAAGCTGCCTTTCATTTTTTGTGCTAACAATATGGTAAGGTCCTTATTGCGTACAGGTGTTGGGGCTACAGCATTATAAACCCCTTGCAGGCTTTCGTTCTCTATTGCAAACAAAAACATTCTGCATACATCTTCTATATGTATCCAACTTACCATTTGCTTACCACTGCCAAGTACTCCTGCAATACCAAACCTTACCGGCTTTTTAAACTCCGGTAGTGCACCTCCTTCATTACTTAATACAATGCCTATCCTTATTTTTACGAGGCGCGTACCTGCTTGCTGCACCGGGTTTATACTTTCTTCCCACAATCGACATGTTTCTCCAAGAAACGCTTTATCTGCCGCCATCTCTTCGGTAAAGGCCGGCTTTTTTGGTGTTCTTTTTTCATCGTCTCCATAGTACCCTATTGCCGATGCACTTATTAAAGCTTTTACGTGATTAGAAATTTCGCGTAAAGCTTTTGCCAGCAGTGCGCTACTCTGTGTTCGGCTTTCAACTATTTCTTTTTTCCTGGCGTCTGTCCATCTTTTATCAGCTACTCCAGCTCCAGTCAGATGAATAATATAATCCGCGGACCCAACTGCTTTTGCATCGATCATTTGGTTTTTTACATCCCAGGTGGCGTAGGTGATGTTTGCATTATCAGACTTCTTTTGCCTTCTGGATAGCACAATAACTTGGTGGCCATTCGTGATAAGCAAATTAGTGAGTGCAGACCCAAGTAAACCGGTACCTCCAGTGATAAGAATTGTGGACATAGTAGAATATTTAGCAGTAAGAGGGTTACCATTGTAACCAAATGCGATTTGAATAAAAAAACACTAAAAAGTATAAGGGCGTATTGTCGTAACTATATCCGAACAGCAAATGCTGGTTTGGCAATTTTGCTTCATCAACCTTATTTTAGACGAAGAAGTAAAAGCAGCAATTTTCGCAACAGCAAAACAACACCTTCTATCTTGCCTGTTGTATCACCTTTTCTATACGTACCATTTTTCCAATCTCATTTACACCTTCCAATACAATTCTAAATGCTTTTGTAATGTCATTGTTATAGAAATCAAACCTTACTTTTTTCCTGCTTGCATCGGTTAAAACCATAGGGTTCCAATAAATGGTAGTGCGATAATCTGCAGCAACTTGAGAAGAGCCAGACAAGTCTTTATAGTTAGGCGAATAAAATTCTTTTGGAGTAGAGTAACCGACGACAATACTTCTATTCAACCCCTTGCCCGGCTCCGGCTTTACATCGCCTCCTTTTTTTGTATACACTGCAATTGCTCCCCCGGCTCCGCCACCAACTGCACCCATAAAAGGTGGGCGAAGCACTTTTATATATGCAACATCGCTTACCGAAACAGATGACAATTGTGCAACATCAGTTTGCATCTCATTTAAAAAAAGAGAGGGCGCGCTGCCACGCCATGAAAGCGAGACATTAGGACTTGAGC
>JALYZZ010000553.1 GCA_030948675.1 Bacteroidota bacterium
ACCGTACTCTTTGTCGGGACCACTTTCACAGATCAGCTCTCCATTGTCAACATACCATTTTTCAGTTCCGTGAATAGTCCAGCCAGTTAAATCTTTTCCGTTAAAAATTTTTGTTGTTTTCTGCGCTGTCAGCGTGGTAGTTATTACCATAAAGGAAAGTAGTGGAAGGATATTTTTCATATGTTTTATTGTTAGAAGTTTTCAAATAATTCTTGTTCAATATGCAAAGCAATATTAACACAAAGCGAACGGTTAATAAGCGATCTGCTATTTCTTATTTCAACAATCCTCCTATTCTTTCATTACGGGTAATTCTATATAAGTAGCCAGTTTACTATTGCAGTAAAGGGTATGAGTAGCTTTTATAAAATCACTGTCTTTTGCTTCAAAAATGTTTAAAACATACTTTTGCGGGTTACGATCTATAACTGGGAACCAGCTACTCTGTACCTGTATCATTAGTTTATGACCTTTTAAAAACGTATGGTTTACCTGGTGAAGATCAATTACGATTTCTTCTGGTTTGTTGGGCACGAAAGGCTCGGGCCTTTCAAAACTTTTTCTAAACCTTCCTCTAAAAACTTCCATTGCTACAGGTAGCTGGTAACCGCTCATTAAAAGATTTTTGTGGTACAAATCGGGATATACGTCAATTAGCTTAACCACCATATCGGCATCAGTTGCAGTAGTGCTGACAAATACGTGTGCCTTGATATCTCCCGTAACAGTTAAGCTGTTTTGCAAACTATCCCCCGCAAAAGTGAGCACATCGGGCCTTGATGCAACAAACCGCTGATCTTCTACCTGCCATGTTCTCCACCTGCTGCCAACACCATAGGTTGCCTCAATTGGCTGAGAGCGATACGGAACTGGTTTAGCGGGGTCACTGACGTAGCTGAGCGAACCCTTAGACGAGGTGGGCATACTAAAGCTGCAACTACCGTCTGCATTTGCATACAATCTCTTTATTTCAGCTTCTTTTGGCGGCCATGATGTGTAAGTCTTCCATTGATTACTACCGGTTTGAAAGCAGTTTGCCTCTGCAAATTTGCCGTCTCCAATTCCTTTTAACCAGTAATCAAACCATTGCTTTTGCAATTGTTGAAAAAAAGTGGCCGTTTTGTTTTCAAAATCTATTTTTCCTAAGCTGTCGGCACCCCACCTTGCCCATTGCCCATGAGACCATGGGCCCAATACCAAAAAATTTCGGTTAAAACTGTCCTTTTGCTCCATGTGGTTGTACATGATCTGCGGACCATTCAAGTCTTCCTGGTCGTAATACCCCCCTACATGCATAACGGGGATTTGCGGGTAATCAATGGCGGAAAGCATTGTTTGTTTTTTCCAAAACTCATCATTATTAGGGTGCAGCGCAAAATCGTTCCATGATTGTATTCGGTTCTTATAATATTTATCATTTACATTTTTCAACGAACCCAAATGCAGGTACCAATCATATAAGTCGAATTGAGGAAAGGGATAGTCGCTATTACTTTCTTTTGCATTTTCGACCTGGTAACTATACTCATATCCGTAACTGAGGCGAAAGGCGCCATTGTGATGAAAATCATCTCCTAAAAACATATCTGCAGGAGAAGCCTGGGGACAACTGGCTTTTAAAGCGGGATGAGGATCAGAGACAGCATCTAAAGCCGTATAGCCAAGATAGGAAATACCAAGTATCCCGGCTTTGCCATTATTGCCAGGTATGTTTTTTATGAGCCAGTCTACTGCATCGTAGGCGTCCGTACTTTCATCCGTCCTGGTTTTATCTGCCAGGTGATATAAGGGTCTGTTCATTTCAAAGGTACCCTGGCTCTTAAATTTTCCACGGATGTCCTGGAAGACAAAAATGTATTCCTCTCTAGCCATCTTAGCAAGGTAGGGAGCTTTTAAAATATCGTAATCTCGCGGTAAGTCTGCCCCGTAAGGCGTACGTTGAATTAATACAGGAAGAGGGCCTTTGCTGTCGGCCGGAGACAGTACAACTGTATACAACTTAACCCCATCCCGCATGGGAACCATGTAAGCTTTTTGAACATACGATGTAATTACTGATGCCTTTTTTGAACCAAGGTGGCAAGACCCCATGATGAAGCCAAGGCAGAGTATACAATATTTCATAATTGTTTTTAGTATTCGTGTTTACGGAAGTGCCTGTATTTAGTGGCGCAGTTGGTAGTGACCGCAAAACGCTACTTTATTTCTACTTCCGTTTCCCAACCAGTCTTTTTTAACCCAGGGTCATTTTCTTTTTTAAGAAAATCTGCCTTTGAGAAAGACTCTGCCTGCCACGCTAAAATTGCATCGTCAGGTACAATATCTACTGTTACCTTCCAGGAGGTTGAGGTTTCATTGTAAGCAATATTTGACTGAGAACAATAACAAGAAATGACAGACCAGCGGGGATGATCGGATAAATTAGCTTCTGAACGATGTAAAAGATTACTATGAAAAATAAGCGCATCGCCAGGCTCTAATTCACAATATATTAGTTCCATTGTTTTTAGCGCATTTTCTACCATCACCATATCAGCACCTACCTGCTCTCCCGCAAAACCATGATTGACCCTTCCCAATTTGTGAGAACCTTTGATTACCTGCAAGCATCCGTTTTCTATGGTAGCTTGCGTTAATGCAATCATCACGCTGACCAATTGATCAGGAAACATAAACTGGTTCTTATACCAATACCCATAGTCCTGGTGCCATTCCCAGGCCCCTCCAACCTTCGGCTCTTTTTGCATGAGCTTAGAATGAAAGTGACAAACGGGGGCATTACTATCGAGTAATGGAGTGATCGACTGTATCATTCGTTCACTTCTGGTGAGATAACCAAAAACATCGTTACCGGGAGTAAACCAGAGAGACAACCTGGTCTTTTTACCAGTCTGATCATTTAAATCCATCGCATTCTTTCGCATGGCGTCATCGTCGATTGCAACACTATACAGTTTCTCAATTTCCTGTTTATTGCAGAAGTTTTTTAAAACAAGAAAGCCATCTTTATGATATTGTTTAATTTGGAGCTGGGTAAGCATAATCATTAGTTGAGGAGGTAAAAAAAATCGCGCGCAAAGTGCGTAAAATAAATGTAGCTAAGTAAAATCTACTAATGAAAATTTATTTTTTGCGGGCGGTTAGTAATTGCATCACTACTGCGAGTTAGTGGCCGTTTATTACTAAATAGTTTTACCTGCATGACAGGAGTAGTCAATAATTGAGAAGTAAAACCAAAAAATTTGAAATGAATAATATAAAAATTGCGACCGCGCAGTTTGAAAACAAGAGCGGCGATAAAAATTACAATTTAGATACAATAGAAAAGCTTGCAGAAAAGGCAGCACAGCAGGGAGCAAAAGCGATCGCTTTTCACGAGTGTTCCATTACCGGGTACACCTTTGCAAGACACTTAAGCAAAGAGCAAATGCTGCACCTGGCGGAATATATACCAGGCGGAGAAAGCATACAACGACTAGCCGAAATTAGTGCCAGGTACGATATAGCCGTATTGGCAGGATTGTTTGAAAAAGATATTGAAGAGCAGTTGTACAAAGCGTATGTATGCGTTGACAAAAACGGCCTTGTAGCAAAACATAGAAAACTTCATCCGTTCATTAACCCCTATCTCACACCTGGAAATGCTTATACTATTTTTGAAATAAACGGCTGGAAATGTGGTATTTTAATTTGCTACGATAGCAACGTGATCGAGAATGTAAGAGCGACAAGCTTACTAGGTGCTGATATTATCTTTATGCCGCACGTAACTATGTGTACACCGTCACCGCGCCCCGGCGCTGGCTTTGTTGATCCGAAACTGTGGGAGCACAGGGAGAACGACCCAACCTCTCTGAGGCTGGAATTTGACGGCATGAAAGGCCGTGGATGGCTGATGAAGTGGTTGCCGGCAAGAGCTTATGACAATGGAGTGTATGTAGTTTTTTCTAACCCAATAGGAATGGATGATGACCAGCTAAAAAACGGCTGCTCTATGATCATTGATCCTTTTGGGGATATTATAGCAGAATGCAGAGTGCTCGGAGATGACATTGCCACTGCAATACTACATCCGAAGAAACTGGTTGATGCGGGTGGTTACCGGTATAAAAAAGCCAGGAGACCAGACTTGTATGCACACATCCTGGCACAACCTCATAAGCCCGAGCAGCACGTGGTATGGCTGGAGGACGAGCAGCAACCTAATCATTCGTCGCAATCTACCACTCCTTAGCAGTATTCAAAACCGCGTATCTCTACAAATCCCAAATACAGCTTAAAATCTTTGTTTTAAAACGCCTGATTGGTCGCGTACTTTTTTCAGGCAGATTGCTGAATATTTATTCGATAAAAAATAACCCTTAGATTTAATAATAAATTCTAACGAACGCCTTTATTTATCTCTTAAAATCGAAAAAACAGTATGAACAATTCCAGACGTGCTTTCCTGAAAAACAGTTCTCTTATATGTGCCGGCGCTGTTGCTTTGGGTAATGAAGCCTTTGCAGCAAAAGCCACCAAACAGGTCGTTGGCATACAACTATACACAGTAAGAGATGATATGAAAAAAGACCCTTTAGGCACACTAAAGCAACTGCGGTCGATGGGTTATACGCATGTAGAGCATGCCAATTATATTAACAGAAAGTTGTACGGCTGGTCTCCGCAGGAATTTAGAAAAGTGCTCGACGATCTCGGATTAAAAATGCCAAGTGGCCACACCGTAATGGGACCGCAGCATTGGGATAATGAGAAGAAAGACTTCTCTGACTCCTGGAAGCAAACGGTCGAGGACGCTGCTATTCTCGGCCAGTCTTATGTTATCAGTCCGTGGCTCGATGCAAGTTTAAGAAAGACTTACGATGATACGTTGCGGTACATGGAAGTCTTCAACAAAAGCGGTGAGTTGTGCAAAAAATCAGGCATGCAATTCGGCTATCACAACCACGACTTTGAGTTTAGTGAAAAGATGAACGGGATGATGCTTTACGATATCATTCTTAAAAACACTGATCCCGCCCTGGTGATACACCAATTAGATATGGGCAACCTTTACAACGGAGGAGCAAAAACTGAAGACATATTAAAAAAGTATCCTGGAAGATTTGCTTCATTGCATGTGAAAGATGAGATCCTAAGCCAGGGAACCCGCGAAAAGTATGAAAGTACCATTCTTGGAAAAGGAATTATAAACCTAAAATCAAATCTTGACTTTGTTAAAAAAGCAGGTGGTACCAAGTACCTTATTATAGAACAGGAATCTTACCAGGGAAAGACACCGCTGGATAGCAGTAAAGAGGATCTGGCTATTATGAAGAGTTGGAGCTATTAAATATATATTGAGTCGTCTTTAATACGAGCGAATAAAGACTATTTTAAAAAGACATAGGCAGCGCTTAAATACGCGCTGCTTTTTTTTTATGACGAACTAATCTTCACGAGCGCGCAGCTCTATGCAATTGCTTAATTACTGTGCGCTGCAAGGTTAATTTACTATCTTTCACAAAAACTAATTGTATGCTTATAACA
>JALYZZ010000566.1 GCA_030948675.1 Bacteroidota bacterium
CTGTTGTAAAATAGGGGTTACCAGTGCCTGCACCGAAAATAACAACGCGTCCTTTCTCCAAATGTCTGATGGCCCGACGGCGGATGTAAGGTTCTGCAATCTGCTCCATTTTAATCGCGCTTTGAAGTCTCGTATATACGCCAACCTTTTCCAAACCTGCCTGTAGGGCCATTCCATTTATAACTGTAGCAAGCATGCCCATATAATCGCCCTGGGCTCTTTCTATACCAGTCTCAGCCTCGTTCATACCGCGATAAATATTACCCCCTCCAATCACTATAGCTACTTGTACCCCCAGTTCAATAACCTGTTTTATATCCATTGCGTATTGCGAAATGACAGTTGAGTCCAGGCCAAAATTTTTATCGCCCATGAGCGATTCGCCGCTAAGCTTCAGAAGGATTCGTTTGTATTTTGGAAGCATGTAAGATTTATTTTTTGTGTGCAAAGAAACAAAAAGTAACGGTTGAAAAAGCGCGCATCTTTCCCCACAGTTTTTTTCCAAAATAGTATCAATGATAACTTAAATAGCGCGGGATCTATAATCGTGTAATCAATAGTTGGAGACTTGTTTTGCAGAACAGCTTTGTCTTTTTCCCTGAAAATTTTAGCAAATACAGCCAGCCTTTATAGATGCTATCTACAAAACTGCAATCATACTAATTTCAACATTTACATTTTTTGGAAGACCTTTTACTGCAACAGTTTCACGCGCAGGATAATCAGCAGAAAAATATGAACCGTAGACTTCATTAACTGAAGCGAACAAACTCATGTCAGCTAAAAAAATGGTAGCCTTTACCACGTGATTGAAGTTTACACCTGCTTCCTCAAGTATTTCATGGAGGTTTCGCATTACCTGGTGCGCCTCAATAGCTATATCACCGGTTACTAATTCATTTGTTGCAGGATTAACCGGTATCTGACCACTGATATAAATCATATTATTACTAATGACTGCCTGGTTATAAGGCCCAATGGGTGCAGGTGCTTTTGATGTATTTATTACTTTTTTATCCATTTAAACGCTTTCAAATAAAATTGCATCATTTTGCTTTAAATAACAAACCTAATTTTGACACAAATAGTTCCATGCATATCTCAGAAGTAACTAACGGAGTAACAGAATCTATGAAAACAATTTTATGAACTGCCGAATGAAATTTAAATATTTAATATGTTAGCATACTTTACAGCTACAGTTGATCGTTATATTTCCGCATCTTTTATTTCAAAAGCAAATTGAGACGTTGGCGCTACTTCTTAACATAGATACGGCAACAGAAGTTGCATCGGTATGCGTTTCCAGAAATGGTAGTTGTATTGCGTACAGAGAGAGTAAGCATCAGAAAGAGCACGCTGCATTTATACATACTGCCATCGAAATTGTTTTAGAAGAAGCCAATGTACGGCTACCTGAAATAGAAGCGTTTGCTGTTACGTCTGGTCCAGGAAGTTATACAGGTTTGCGGGTAGGAATGGCAAATACAAAAGGATTTTGTTATGCGTTTTCAAAACCTCTGATAACGGTGAACACTCTGGAAGTAATGTCGAAGGCAGCGTTAGATATTTTGGTTGAAATAGGTGAAACTGATATTCTTTGTCCTATGATTGATGCCAGGCGAATGGAAGTATTTACGGCGTTATACGATCAGCAACTTAACAATCTTCTGGCACCCCAACCATTTATAATCGAGGAGAATAGCTTCGAAGGCGCCGCTGAAAATGGAGAAATAATGTTTTTTGGAAGCGGGAGTGTTAAATTTAAGAATATCACAGCGCTCAAAAGGGCTCGTTTTTTAGAGGTCAATTCTAATGCTAAAAGTCTTGCAGAGCTGGCTGAGAAAGCGTTTCAGCTAGCAAATTTCGCAGACGTATCATATTCAGAACCAAATTATTTCAAAGATTTCCAATCAAACTATAAACGTTAAAGCCAGTAGAAATTTATACACAAATTTTTTTTTGAATATGCATTTATAGAAAATATAAATATTCGTTTTTATATTTACAATTGAACTTTTTTAAAACCCCCCCAAAAGATTATGGTAACAGCAACTCAGAGTATTACTATTGCTAATAAAGAGAATAGTAACTCTATAAAACTGGATTTTTTGCATTTAAAGAAGGCGGCGCTTGTATTGCGCGCTATGAATCACAAGTTGCGTCAGCAGATGATTAAATTGCTGGATGAGAGTGAGAGGATGACGGTAACTGAGATATACGTAAAATTAAGATTAGAACAGTCGGTTGCATCCCAGCATTTAGCTATTCTTCGCCGCGCAGGAATTGTGATAACGCAACGTGATGGAAAATTTATATACTATGCAATTAATTACGATCGTGTAGCGGAAGTTAACCAGTTTGTAGAAGACCTGGTCGCCTAATTTCACACCTCTTTATTAAAAAGGATGTTTCGTAAGAGCATCCTTTTTTTATTTCTATAAACCTTAACTGCACCAGGTCTGCAAAATAGCGGCTGCTGCGTATTTTTGCATGCAAATTTTATCAATGTTTGTAAAACAGTTGTATACTAATTGCCTTAGTGAGGCCGCTTACTTTATCGAAAGTGAAGGTGAGGCGGCAGTTATAGATCCATTGAGGGATATTGAAGAATATTTGTTGTTGGCCAAGGAAAGAAACGCCACTATAAAATACATTTTTGAAACACATTTTCATGCAGATTTTGTAAGTGGACATCTCGACCTATCAAAAACTACTTCCGCCCCTATTATTTATGGCCCTGAAACGGAGGCCAATTTTAAGGCTATTGTTGCCAAAGATGGTGAAACCTTTACCGTGGGAAAACTCCAATTGACTGTTCTTCATACACCTGGTCATACGACTGAAAGTACTTGTTACCTGTTAAAAGATGAAAGTGGAAAGGATTATGCTGTTTTTACAGGAGATACGTTATTTGTAGGTGATGTAGGGCGTCCTGATCTGGTTGGAGGCGAAACAACTAAAGAAGAGATGGCTGCGGCTCTATATGAGAGTCTGCAAAATAAAATTTTGCCCCTCGCAGACAACGTTATTGTGTACCCCGCTCACGGGCCGGGTAGCAGTTGTGGTAAGAGTATAGG
>JALYZZ010000574.1 GCA_030948675.1 Bacteroidota bacterium
CTGTTGCTTTTCCAACCGCTGTTGCCTCCGCTCATTCTGTCAAAAGCGGATGTGCCGCCAAAATCATTGTGACCCTGGTTGCGAGCTCCGCCACCTGCAAAACTTTTGTCGATGTATTGCTCTGGCATCTCCTCTATAAACCTGCTCGGCTCATTTTGCACCAGTTGTCCAAAACGATAACGCGTATTGGAATAAGTAAGCCAAAGGTGCTTCTTTGCCCTGGTTACGGCAACGTAAAATAGCCTCCGTTCCTCTTCCAGTTCTTCTCTTGTGTTTATTGACATGGAGCTTGGAAAAAGCGTCTCCTCAATTCCCCCAACGAAAACACATGCAAACTCAAGCCCTTTTGCGGCGTGAATGGTCATTAGTTTTACTACGTCGCTATTGTCTTTATCGTCGTCGGCATCGGTAAGCAGCGTTATCTGTTGCAGATAACTGCCTAATGTTTTGTCACCTAATTCTCCATCATCGTTACTTGGGCTTTCTGTCCATTCTTTTATTGAGTTGAATAACTCCTGTATGTTTTCGTACCGGGCCAATCCCTCGGTTGTCTTATCGTTAAATAAATCTTTCACTATATTAGTATGCTTGCCAACCTGCACTGCCACGTCAAAGGCATTTTTACTGTTAAGCATACTTTGAAAATACCTGATCATTGTAACAAAGTTGGAGATAGCCTCGAGTGCACCGCCTTTAAACCCAAACTCGCCTGCTTTTGTCAGCACTTCCCACATGCTAATGTTGTGCTCGTTGGCGTAAATGATCGACTTTTCGATACTTGTTTTACCAATTCCCCTGACGGGGTAATTAATAATTCGCTTTAAAGCTTCTTCATCCCTCGTATTCACGATCACCCTTAGGTAGGCTAATATGTCTTTAATCTCCTTTCTTTGGTAAAAGCTAACGCCGCCATAAATACGATATGCAATTCCCATTCGTCGAAGACTTTCTTCAAAAGACCGGCTCTGTGCATTGGTGCGATATAAAATAGCAAAGTCCCGGTTGTAAAAATGATTTCGAAGCTTTTGCTCCTGTATAGTATCTGCTACAAACTTTCCTTCGTCATTATCGGTCATGGTACGAACGAGCCTTATCTTTTCCCCTTCATGGTTTTGGGTCCACAGGTCTTTGGGTATCTGCCCTTTATTATTCTTAATAACCTCGTTAGCAACGTTCAGAATAGATTGGGTGCTCCGGTAATTCTGCTCGAGCTTCACGACTTTTACATCGTCGTAGTCTTTTTGAAATTGCAAAATATTTTCGATAGTAGCACCGCGAAAGCTATAAATACTTTGAGCATCGTCGCCTACCACAGCGATGTTTTCGTGTACTGCTGCCAATAATTTTATAATCTGGTATTGAACGGCATTGGTATCCTGGTACTCATCTATCATGATGTATTTAAACTTGTGCTGGTATTTGTACAGCACTTCAGGAAAATCCCTCAACAACTCGTACATTTTAAATAACAAATCGTCATAATCCATTGCCCCGTTTTTAAAACACCGGGCGGCATATGCTTGATAGATTTGCGCGATGACAGGTCTATTTGCCCTCATGTCCTCCTGTTGAATGTAATAATCATTCTGGTAATCCACGGGCCCGACCAACGCATTTTTTGCCTGGGAGATACGGTTATGCACCACGCTTGGCTTATAGTGCTTGTCGTCCAGGTTCAACTCGTTGATAACTGCCTTCAACACACTGCGGCTATCATCGGTATCGTAAATAGTGAAGTTATGCGGGTAACCTAGTTTTGGCCCCTCTGCTCTCAAAATTCTTGCAAACACACTGTGAAAGGTGCCTATGTATAAATTTCTTGCTTCTGTGTTTCCTAATATTTTCTCAACCCTTTCCTTCATTTCGCCAGCCGCCTTATTGGTAAAAGTGAGCGCAAGTATATTAAAAGCATCTATCTTATGCTGGCTCATCAGGTGAGCTATACGTGTAGTGAGTACTTTTGTTTTGCCACTACCTGCACCGGCCACAATCATTATCGGCCCTTCTTTATGTATTACTGCCTCGCGCTGCTGTTCGTTCAGTTCATTCAAATAATTACCCATCCAGCAAAGTTACATCCTTCGTTTGTTTTGCTAAAAGCCATTTATTGACATTTGATCATGCCCTATCTTTTTTGTGAAAATCTGCTGGTCTTCGTTTACCTGTACGCATTTTACCCCATTCTACAACCTGAAAAAAAGTTGTTATTTTCTTTATAGAACTCAGTATTAATATTTTATAAAATTCGTTCTATGTGGCATAAAATTGTCACGGGTAGACAAAAACCAACTTATGAAAGTGATGTCAGAGTGGTTAGAGACCGTAATAGAACAGGTTAATCAGCCAAAAAGCAATTCAACTGTTTTAGTGGTTTTGATTGTACTTATTTTAGGAGCAGGCAGCTTATACATGTTACTTAACACGCAAGCTTAGCTTACATCGCGTTTTATCGTCAAAAAAATGATTTTTGTAAAAAATGAAAGGTAACAGTGTCTTCTATAAGCGGCGGCATGGTTATTAAGAGATAATTATTATTGTTAAACAATTAAACTTGATAATTATGGAAACTCTAAACAGACACTTTCACCCTGCTTTTTCAAAAGCATTACTAACCCTCTTTTCAGTTTTTTTGTCAGTGCTGGTTTTTGCACAAGATGCCACCAAAACTGTCGACGTAAATATTAACTCCGGCAGTGGGGGAGGTTTCTTTAGCAATACCTGGGTTTGGGTAGTCGGTGGGGCTGTTTTTATCTTATTGCTGGTAGCGCTGCTAAGAGGCGGTGGCCGTAAATCTGCTTAACTTACTTAGAAGTTTCTTGTACAATATTCTTTAAAAATGAGGCTTACAAATAGCCTCATTTTTCTTTTATTTAGAATACTCCTTTAGCAGCTCTTTTTCTTTTTTTGAAAGGCTGTTCATTCCCTTCTGATGTATCTTCTCCAGCAACCTGTCGAGGTCGAGTTGCCTGTTGCGCTTGCTTACATTATACTTGTCTTCTAAAGTAAGATAATGATGAGCTTTAAAGAAGTGATTGTCTATCAACAATGCATGTGGCTTGTAAAGGATGAACAAAATAAACGCTATGGCGGGAACCGCCACTACCAACAATGTAAAACTATTTTCAACAACAATTTGAGGGTACAAGAAAACAGCAACGATCATTCCTGCAAGCCCTCCGCCCAGGTGCGCATCGTGACCAATGTTGCTTGTGCGCGATCTGATACCATAAATGGAAAAAAGCACGTACACCAGGCCAAACAGCCAGCCTGGAATAGAAGGCAGAAAAAACAAGCCGATGTGCATGCCGGGAAAGATGGCAATGGCAGAAAACATAATCGCAAAAATAGCCCCTGATGCTCCAACAGAACTATAATCAGAGTGATAGCGGTGTATGAATAAGCTCAAAACGTTGCCACCGATTAAACCGGCAGTATAAATGATTAGGTAGTTAACAGGCCCAATAAAACTTTCGAGACTGCTGCTGAATATATATAAAGAGAACATGTTAAATAGCAGGTGTGTCCAGTTAACATGTAAAAAGCCAGAGGTGATGAGCCGTTTGTAATCCTTGTAAAGCGAAACCGCGTCAATTTGAAATGAATATTTATCAAAAAAAATCTCATCCTTGAAGCCGCGATAAGAAGTGATAATGTTTAGTAAAATGAGAATTCCGCCGATAGAAAAAAGTGCCATAGATATTGATCGTAGTCAATTTTACTAAAAATAATTCAATGCAAAGACAGTTATTAAAAAGACTTAACAATTCTGAAAAAAAGGGCAGTCATTCTAATCACATCTGTTGGCAGATAAAAGAAACACCCGGACAATAAGAATGGAACTGCAAACTTACCAGGTGCATTTTAGCTGAAAATAGCAGGTGCAATAAAAAGTGTTGGATAAGGCGGATTTTGTAACTTTCATCATGCACAAACGATTTACTCTTTTAATGTTCATTTCAATCCTGGCAAATAATACTACGAACGCTCAACCCAGATCAGATGCGATTTTGTACTCTGTATTGCACGCTAACAAAAACGTGGATTTCCAGGACATTTTGAACCATGCACAAACATACAGGTGCCAGGTTATTTATACCCAAATCACCAGGGATAAAAACAATAAACCGAGTTTTAAAGACTATTATTTCAACTACGACTCGCTGCTGTATTTTAATCCTGCATCAACAGTAAAGATGCCATTGGCTTTTCTTGCACTCGAAAAATTACATGCGATTGCAGGCTCAGGCGTAAAGAAAAACACCCGTTTACAAATCGACAGCTCTTACCCCTGGCAAAAGGCTTCGGTTAGAGATCCTACTTCGGCCAATGGTTTTCCCTCTATCGAACATTATATAAAAAAAGCCTTTCTTGTCAGTGATAACGATGCATACAATCGGCTGTACCAATTTATAGGGCAGCAAACCATTAATCGCAACCTGCACAATAAAGGTTATAATGACGTAAGAATAACAAGACAGTTTATGGGCGTAACCCCGGACCAAAACAGGCACACTAATCAGTTTAGATTTTTGAAAGAAGACGGCAGCCTACTCTATACGCAGCCGCCTGCCTACAATACTGACAGCTTTGATTTTAGCAACGCAATAAAAATAGGGAAGGGGCACCTGGATAAGAATGACAGCCTGGTTAATGAGCCTTTTAACTTTACCATGCATAATAACTTATCGCTCGAAGATCTCCAGAAAATGCTGCAATCTGTTTTGTTTCCTGGAAGCGTATCAAAAAATCAAAGGTTCGTTATAGCTGATACCGACAGGGAGTTTCTGCTGCAATACTTGTCACAGTTTCCGTCCGAAACGAACTATCCTAAATACGACACATCAAAGTATTTTGACAGTTATGTAAAATTTTTTTTTAGAGATAGCAGCCACAAGATGCCTCCAAATTTGCGGGTGTTTAACAAAGTAGGATGGGCATATGGCTTTATGACCGATGTATCTTATGTAGCAAATTTTGCCAATGATCTTGAGTTTATGTTGTCTGCTACCCTTTACGTAAATAGCGATGGCATTTTGAATGACAACAAATACGATTACGAATCTAAGGGGTACCCTTTTTTACGCGAATTGGGAAACACGATCTATCAGTTTGAACTACATAGAAAGCGTGCTTTTAAACCTGACCTATCCGCTTTTAATTTACAATATGAAAAAAGAGATCCTGATGATAAAAGGCCGGTAATAAGCGAAGTAGATAATTAAGCAACCCGAACCTCAAAAGTGTATTTAATAACAAACCCGCGAAAGCGGGTTCATTATAACAAAACTGGTTAACCTTTTATCAATGGGCATAGGTGGCAAGATGTCTTCTTTTTACGTTCGAATTTGAATTTGAAGTGCCATCGCCCCGGTAAAAGAGCGTGTACGTTCTTTGGTTTATAAAGCTTACTGTGTTAAGTGTATCAAGAGTTAGGGTTGTACTTCCGGCGCGCCTTACATAAAGCGTATCATTCATAAAAGGTGTATAAGGAAGTTTGGAAAACGGACTGATGGTACCCGGCTTTACATTAGTAAAAATATTGCCGGCTGCTCTCTTAGAATAAATATCGACACTTTTGCCGGCAGTATCATTCAAAACTGCATGTATAAATCGCAGGTTAAAAAAACCGGACTCTGGCTGAGTGTACACGTCCTGCAAAAAGATCTGGGAAGAATCCCTATTTGATTTAATGGAGTCTGTAATGATGAACGTGTAGTATTTGTTGGCTTCAAAAGTTTTAGAAAACCGCGCAATCGATACTGAGTCTGGGTTTAAAATTCCGGTTGAGATCTTAATTTCCTGTGTGCCCGGAGGTACTGCTATATATCCATACCCGGATGAAATAGATGGGAAATTAGAGCCAAAAGTCATCACTAATGCAGCTCCGGGTGTATACCCCGCCACCTTACTTCCGTTGATTAAAACATTAAACGAATCGGGTGCATTAAAAATATTTCTAAAATTTGGTGCAGCATCTATTATTCGCAAATAAGATGAACCTTCTGTTGTTGAATAAGGAGACCTCATGGTATAGTCTCTTTTACACGAATAAAAGCTCGAGATTGAGGCGACCATTATTACAATAATCCAGCTATATTTTTTCATCATTCTTGCTTTATTAATAAATTATTTTTGTGAAAACCACATCTCGTAGGTGTTGTAATCCAGATTTAAGGCACCAATCCTTGTAAGCTCAGGTACGTTGTACAGGTACTCAGAATTGTAACGTGGACGACACCTGTACACCGGCTTTCCATTATTGGTAGAAATCAGATTGATGCCTGAAGGAGGTGTAAAATCTGCATACACCTGTTTGCCCGTGGCAGGATCGGTGTCTGTGTAATGGAACTTGCGCATGTCTGTCCATGATTGCTGAACGCCCCAGCCGTATAAGGCAATATACTTTTGCAACATAATCTGTGTAAGCGAAATACCGGTGGCAGGCACAACAGCAGGATCAGCTAAATAAGCAGCTTTTACAGCAGGTTTAATTATACGAGCTGCGGGAACGTGCTGCTGATAAATAGGAGTGGTCATAAACGGGGGAGGAGAAGTCAGCATATCAAAATTTAAGCCTATCGCATTTTTATAAGCAATGAGGGCAGTTGCATTATTACCCTTACGTACCGCAGCCTCTGCTATTATAAACTGCATTTCGGACGCGGTCATTAAAGGCCACGGGCTGGTGTTTTGATACAGGTAGCGGCTGGTATCAACTGTAGGCGCCGCTGTGGAAGAAGGAGTATACACACCGGTAGCTGAGTTTGTGTAGCCCCAAAAATTTTGAGGATAGTCACTGGTGGTAAGCCCGGAGGAGCCAAGCCAGGGAGTGAATCCTTTGAAAGTTCCATTGGCATTTTCGCGTAGCATGTACCACGCTCTTGGATCGTTTACCCCGGCAAAAGCACTGTTTTGACCGGACATTAAATTTGCGATATAAGAAGCTTGCCTGATAGTGCCGATATTACCTCTAAAGGGTCCAAAGTAATTGTTTACTGCAGAGGTCAATCCACCTGCAACTCTTACCACCGCATTGTCATCGTTTGTTGTCATTGCAAGGTTTGCATACTTGATAGCTGAATCGGCATAGTTATTTGTTTTAAAAATGTCTTTGCTACTTAAGTTAATGTAAGATCTTGCAAGGATACCATATACAAACTTCTTCCACTTATTCACATCGCCGTTGTAGAAGTATGCATCCCCTTTAGCAAAATTGTCTTTGCTTACATTGCCATCTGTTCTGTTTAAAAAGCTGAGGGCTCTAAAACAAATGGTACGGCAGCTATCATAAAATTCAGGTTGGGTATCGTAGTGAAACTGCTGAAGGCTGGTATTAAATGCTTCTTTTAAGATGGCATCCCCATACTCATCTGTCAGTTCAAGCCATCCCCATGCTCTTACAGCCCAGGCCGCGCCAACATAGTCCCATTTTTGTTGCTCAGAACCCCATTGAATGATCTTGTTTACATTTTGGCCATGTCCGTAATATACTGCTGCCCAAACAGAACCGGTATTGTCACTGGAGATAGCTCCGCCCATTTGACCGTAATTGTCTGCATTTGTTTGAGAACCCCAATATTGTATATACCGGCCAAGCAAAATGGCATCGGCCTGCACCCCATACCCTGTTCCATTAGAAGAAAAGAAAGCTGTAAAACCACCAATCACACCAGGTAGTATGCTCTCAATCGGCTCCACAACAGCCGCGTTCGGATTTAGATATGCCTCCTCAATTTTTTTGGTACACGAGAGCATTAAGCAAGTACTGACAACAGTTATGAAAACTATTATTTTAAACGATTTATTCTGCATACAATTTTTTTAAATTTTATCATTCACATTCATCACTAAAAATTAGCACGGAGGCCAAAGCTTAAGCTTAATGGAGTAGGAGGACTTCCATAATCGAAGCCATAGGCGCCAACACCATTTGTACCGGGGTTATTTGCATTTACAGCAGGGTCAGCACCCTGGTAATTAGTAAGCAATATCAAGTCATTGCCGGTTACGAATGCACTAAGTGATCTCATTCCTTTTATTTTTTTCGAAATGCTTTGTGGAAATGCGTAGCTGACTGTCAGGTCTCTCAACCTGAGCCAGTTCACATTTTTTTGAATGAATTCCTCATCAGGCAAGCTGGTGTAGTATGTGCTAGTGTAGTAAGGACTTACGATAATGGTGTTTTTTGTTGGGTGATCTGTATTTTGCAACCCATCGTTTAACACTCCGTCAACAATAATCGGTGTCGTTCTATTGGCAGTTCTTGCGCTTTTACCTAAAGTAGTTAGAAAATAATCCGTTCCATTATAGATGTCACCTCCAACTTTCAAATCCCACAAAAAGCTCAGGCTCCAGTTTTTGTAACGGAAAGAGTTGATTGTTCCCAAAGTAAACTTCGGCGTTCTGTCACCTCTTACATAGTTACTTGCCTCTACCAGTGCCAGACCTGTTGATGGATTAATAAGGATCTGGCCTACATTATTTCTTTGGTATCCAAACCCGGTAATCGTTCCGGTTGAGTAACCTCTTACCAGGCCGCCTCTCACGTTTCCTGACAGATAGGTGTCAGAGTTGTAGTAGTCGTTTTTAATTCCAATTGCCGCCGGAAGCTCTAATACCTGGCTCCACATTTTATTGAAGTTGAAGTTGATGTTCCAGTTAAAATTTGCCTTTTTAATTGGGTTAAGGTTCATTGTTAATTCAACACCTTGGTTGCGTAAAGACGATACGTTGCCTGTATTGAGGATAAAGCCTGTTGCATAGCTGGCTCTGTATCCCTGGCTGATTTGATTTAAACAAAGTGTATTGTAATAAGCCGCCTCCAAAGAAATGGCATTATTAAAGAGTCTTAGTTCTGTACCAACTTCGTACGTATGCTGGCGCTCTGGTGACAGGTCGGGGTTAGCGTTGGTAAAACCATATGTGTAACCAGGAATTACTGAGCTACTTTGATTATTTACAAAAACTGATTGGTTGGAGTAAGGGTCAACTAATCTGGCCGTATGTGCGAGAGAAGCACGCACTTTAGCAAAGTTTAAAAAACTAAGATGTTTTAGACCCGGTATGAGATCGGATAAAATAACGCTAAGGCTAGCACCCGGGTAATTGTAGTTCCTGTTTTTTGCCGGTAACACTGAAGCTGTCTCGAAGCGATGCGAGTATGAAAGGAAGATTACATTGTTATAACCGAGGGTAGCTTCGCCAAAATAGGCCAGCTCTCTAATGATGCTTAGATTTGGCAATCCAAAATAGTTTTTTAGTAACCGTGTTCTTGATCCCTCCAAAGTGTTGCTGCTATCTGTAGCACTGGCACTTGAGTCTTTCAAATGGGTTCCGACCAGGCCAAATTGTTTTGTTTCAAAATCCTGCCATACAGTTCCTACCAGCAGCCTTGACGTAAACTTACCAACATCCTTTTTCACTGTAGCAGTAATAGTATGATTATAGCCGGTATACGTTCTATAATAATTATCTAATGAGCCTCCCGTTGCAGCAGTTAACAAGTAAGATTGTGGATTGATAAGCAGGTACCCACTCGTTTTATAAGTATCATATCCAAAACGGCCAGACAATGCCAGCCAGGGAAACGGATTGATGTCTATTCCTAATGTTGCTACATACCTGTTGGTTTTATCTCCGCTGGTGTTGTGGTATGCACTCCACAATGGGTTGTCGTAGTCTGCATTGTAGTTGGGGCTAAAGGCTAACAGCTTGCCCCCTTTCGCGTCTTCATATTGTTTAACGTCAAAATTTGCAGGCCATGAGTATAGATCCAGTAAATAGCCCGAAGCTCCTTTTAACGGCTTCACGTTGTCAGAGTTAATATAGGCAATGGACGGAGTAATGGTAACATACTTGCCTATCTTGGTATTATTCGAAAGTTTAAAGTTGTACTTCTTGTATCTGTTATCAGGTACTGTTCCTTCATTATTCAGGTATTGCCCCGAAAATCTAAAACCGCTATTTGTACCGCCAAATTCCAAACCCAGGTTGTGTGTTTGAGTGAAGCCGGTTCTAAAAAAGCTGTGAAGGTTGTCGTACAAGGTTGTACCAGAAGCCCAGGCAGGTCCAAATGACCTGAACTCACCAGATAAGGGCGGTGC
>JALYZZ010000583.1 GCA_030948675.1 Bacteroidota bacterium
TTAAAAATATCTACGGCACCCCCTTTTGCCTTGATATAATAAAGGATAAATATTTTAACTGGAAAAACTGGGCAAACTTCGCCAACGAAGGCGACAAGCCCACGCTGAATAAGTACCACTATACCTACCTGGATACGAGTATAGAAACAGCCATTGAACACACAGGCATGTTTGTAAAAGCGTTTACCCTAAGCCATTCAAACCCTTATCAAAGCACTGCCTTTCTCATAAGAAAAGACAGCAGCTATGTTTTATACCTTGGCGACACGGGTGCCGACGAAATTGAAAAGTCTGACCGGTTACACCGGTTATGGAAGTATATCGCTCCCTTAATCATTTCAAGAAAATTGAGGGGAATTTTTATAGAAGTTTCTTTCCCTGATCAACAACCGGTAAAACAACTTTTTGGACATCTTACCCCTCATCTTCTAATGCAGGAAATGGATAAGCTAAGTTCGTTTACCGGCAAGCAGGCGCTTAAGAATTTTAAGGTGTTGGTAACGCATATCAAACCTTCCGGAAATCACGAACGTGAAATCAAAAACGAGTTGCAAAAATTGAATAAGCTTCAGTTACAGTTAATCTTTCCTCAGCAAGGACAGATGCTGAGTTTGTAAGTTCTTTTTATCTTTTTATTTTCCACACTACCCTGCCGCAATTAATCATTTTAAAATTAACAATAAGCCAGTGTAAAGAGCTTACACAACGGTTAGATTGATGAAGTACTACTGATAAGGCCGCCCTCATCAAATATTGACATTATTAAGTAAAAGACATACTTTTATTTGATTGCATACGTATATAAGCAGAACTTTAAAAAACAAAATATGCAGAGCTTAGTAAAGCAAAAACCCACTGTTCAGTGGGCTGAAAGAATGTTGGAGGGAGAAGAACTATTTACTGCATCAAGAATTGCTAAAAGTGATAAAATTTTAGATACTTACTTATTCAACTTATCCAAAGCCAAAGAGTCGTCGGAGATATGGAAAGCGATAGAAACGGTTACAAAAGCATTCGATAAATTAAATATGGCTGATGATGGTTTTATAGACTTTATAGAGCGGGAAGAATTGACAGGATTTATAAAGTATGCAGCAGAAAACTACGGTTTAAAATATGAAGGTGATGTAACAGAGGAATACAGAACAGAATGGTGAAAAGCAATTTCTGCTACTTTTGTTAAGGCGGATGGATTTGTCAACCTCTCACTCAACCCTGCATAGGTGATGAGCACCTGCACATTGACTTCCAGGTGGCGGAAAGTAATTCAAAATTGCCCGCTAACATTCGCTTAAACTTAATGGGAGTTGCACGGCCAGTCCTCCGTCTGCTGTTTCCTTATACTTGCTGTTCATGTCCAGGGCGGTATTCCACATCGTTGCAATTACTTTATCTAAAGAAACTTTAGCATAATCAGGACTACTTTGAAGCGCAAGTTGAGATGCGGTAATGGCTTTAATGGCACCCATCGTATTTCTTTCAATACACGGCACCTGCACCAACCCTCCTATCGGGTCGCACGTCATGCCAAGGTGATGTTCCATCGCAATCTCAGCCGCCATTAATGCTTGTCTTTGTGTGCCACCCATTACTTCTGTAAGCCCCGCCGCAGCCATCGCCGACGATACCCCTATTTCTGCCTGACAGCCACCCATTGCAGCAGAGATAGTAGATCCTTTTTTAAAAATACTACCCACTTCTGCAGCGGTCAATAAAAATCGAATGATTTTATCCTCGTCGTACCCGTTGCAGAAAGCAATATAATATTGCAACACTGCCGGTATCACCCCAGCAGCCCCGTTTGTGGGCGCTGTTACCACTCTTCCAAATGCTGCATTTTCTTCATTTACGGCGAGTGCAAAGCAGCTAACCCAGTCTAACGTCGTCTGAAAATTGGCACCGCCTTCCTTTATTACATGCAGCCACGAATGATAATCGTTATAACTCTTGCCACAGGTGAGTTTTTTATTTAAATCGAAAGCCCTTCTTTTTACAAACAAGCCGCCCGGCAGCGTACCCCTGGTATGGCAACCGCGAAACATACAATCCTTCATTGTTTGCCAAATATTCAATACCCCGTTCCTGGTTTCGCTTTCAGGCCTCCAGCTATTTTCATTTTCAAGAACAACTTCGCTAATAGCAAGGCCGGTCTTCATACACCAATGCAATAAATCCTTAGCAGTATTGATTGGAAAAGCAAGGTCAACAGTTTGGAAGGAAGTTGGTAGCTCACCTTCCTTTACTACAAAACCACCACCTATCGAATAATAAGTTTCACTCCATTTCTGCCCGTTTTTTAGTGTAATTAAAAACGTTAAAGCATTGGGGTGATAAGGAAGTGTTTCACTAGAAAGGAACTGCACGTGTTGAGCAGGATCAAAAAAAATTTCTTTTCTGCCACCAAGAACCAACGTCATGGATGAGGAAATACTGTCAACCTTTTGGGGAATAGCATACACGTCGATGGTAACAGGATTTTCTCCGCAAAGGCCCAGCAAAACGGCTATGTCTGTTCCATGCCCTTTACCGGTCTTAGCTAAAGAGCCATACAATAAAACACACACCTCTTCCACTTCGTCAATGGCTGCAATGCTGCCAATACTTTCAAGACAACGAAGGGCTGCTTTCCATGGACCAAGGGTGTGCGAGCTGGACGGCCCCACTCCTATTTTAAACATATCAAAAACCGAAATGGCCTCATGTGGCATTATCGCTGGTTTATTTACCGTATAAAATTATGTCTGTTATACCAAAAGCTCTAAAGTGATTAGATGTTTTAAACGTTTTTTATGTAATCCCATTGGTTGAAAATGTTTTTCTTGTATATTTGCCACCCGAAAAGGGAATGGCTGCGTAGCTCAATTGAATAGAGCATCTGACTACGGATCAGAAGGTTTAAGGTTTGAATCCTTACGCGGTCACCAGGTAGCAATTCAAAAGATATCAAAAGCCAGCTAATTAATTGATTAGCTGGCTTTTGTGTTTTTAGCCGTATCAAAACTATTCAAATAATATCAAACTTCTGGTGACTGATTCGGTGACCTACATTTTATAAATAAATTGAGGTCACCGAATCGCGGTCAAACGTTTACCGGCACTGCGTTTCAGCAATTGAATATGCTTAAAATTGAAACGTATGATACCGAAACACACATTTTCGCTACTCTCTTACCTTAGAAGAGCAAAAGCGAACAAGGATGGTCTAGCTCCCGTTTATTTACGAATAACCATTGACGGCAAAAGAGCTGAACTATCTGCATAGACATTTGTAGACCCATTAAAGTGGAATCCTCAGAAAGGAAGGCTAAAAGCAACTTACGAAGAAAGTAAGCGACTTAACCGAACAATCGAAACCTTTGAACATCGTGCCAGAGAAATCTACAACCGCTTGATAAAAAAAGGTAAAATTCTGGATGCAGACGACATAAAACACGAACTGTTGGGCTCAGTTCACAAGCAGAGAACCATTGTCTTGTATTTTTCAGAATATGTAACTGAAATAGAAGCACGGGTTAATATAGACTTTTCAGTTGGAACTATTAAAAACTGGAAAGTAACGTTAGGCCATTTAAAAGAATTCTTGCTGAAAAAATACCGCCGTTCAGATATTACTTTTAAAGAATTAGATGAAAATTTCCTGCTGGAATTTGATACTTATGCCAGAAGAAACTGGGCATGCGGTACAAATGGGTTCTGTCGCATATGTTTAGATGAAAAGATGTTTACCAGCTTCAGTCGGTTAGTTATGCAGCTAGAGAACAAAATGTTTTGAAATAAGTAACCTCAGGAAAAGTAATTTGTCCCTTTTTAATAATCCTTACTATTTCTATTCCTGTCAGTGTCCTTGATGCTGATTCAAAGCTCTTAAACCCTAACATATTCTGTACTTGCCGTTTTATAAATCTATGATCTTGCTCTACCATATTGTTCAAGTACTTAATCTGCCTAATTCTTACTCTCTTTATACAC
>JALYZZ010000624.1 GCA_030948675.1 Bacteroidota bacterium
CGTTTGAAGAAGGTAAGTCGACATTGCCGGTAAAAACGCCAATTTGAAAGCACACCTCAGGGGCATTGACCAGGCAGGGAATTGCATTTGTGTTTAAGTTAATTGATGGAATAGGCCTCTGTAGTACCAGGTTAAGCGTAGAAAATAGAGACTTCTCATTTGTACGGTAAATACCAATAACCACTCTTTCATCTTCAAGCGTTTGACCTGCCGAGCGGCAGTCCCTGAACAATCGCATAGTAACCTTATAGCGGCTGGTATTTGCCGAACTTCCAGCTCCTGAATACTCATAAAACAACTCACCTCCGGCGATGTGGCTTGCAAAAACCGGGCAAAAGTAGAAAATGGTAATGATGAGTAGTACAAGTTTTTTCATCGCTTATAACCTAAGAGAAACAGTAGTTTGATAAAAAATGGTGCATTTAAGTAGGAGTGAAAGTACGAAAGGTTGCTCGATTTATCTTATCCCTCGTGGTCATAAGGGCCTGTTAATGTAGACGTAAACGATTCGAAGAAAGTTGGCTTAACGGCCTTTGCAATATGCAGGTATTAACCCGGATAAACTAAGTGCTTGTGTTGAAAAAGTAAACAAACCGCTTATTCAAATGGGAAAACATCTTGTATAAATTGGAGTAGGTGTTTGTTTAACTCCTGCGGCTTTTCAAGCATACTCATATGACCTGTATTATCCATAACGTGTATGTAAGAAGTTTTAGGCAAATGTACCTGTTGCAATAAATCTTCGAGTGGAGCTGCTACATCTTCGGACCCTATAACAAATAAAACCGGAACATTTGTTCTTTTAAGCGTATCGGTTCTGTCGGGCCTCGTCATCATAGCGGTATAGTATTGCACCAGCGCTTCTTGGCTAAATTCTTTTCCCTTTTCGATCAGTTCTGAAACCGTGCCGGCGTACGCTTCCTTAAAGGTCTTTGAGAATAAATTGGGTGTTGTATTTTTTAAGAAAGGGTATACGCCATATTGATTGATGAGTTCTATACCTTTTTTTCTTGTATTTTTTTTCTCTTCATTATCGGCAAATGCGGTAGAATGGATAAAACCAAATGCTGATAGATGTTCCGGATACATTTCTGCAAAGGCAATGGCAATATATCCGCCCATGCTATGTCCTAATAAAATACATTGATCGATTTTTTCAAGTTGAAGTAATGCGTGTATACAATCTGCATAATCTTCAATAGTCACAGCTTTTTGAGGTAACAATGGCGACTTTCCGCTACCAGGCAAGTCGGGAATTATGAGTTGACAATACTGTTGAAGAAACTGAACCTGTGCCTGCCATATCGTACCCTCTTCGGCAAACCCATGCAGAAGTATTACGGGTTGACCGTTTCCTTCTACCTGATAACTGATAAGGCTGTTATTGAATTCAAATTGCTTTTCCATCGCAGGTTATTATTAGACTTTCTTTTTATAAAAATACTTTCAAAGCTGCTTGTTTTAATGAAGGGTGTAAAAAATGAAGCCGCAGATGCCAAATGATTTGCCGATAAAGTGATTGCGTCGCAACAATGATGACTTGAAATATTGCTGCCGGTATCACAAGATCCGACTTCTTGCAAAAGATTTTTTTCAGCAAACACTTCCCTTAAAACACCTTTTATCTTTCCGATTTTAAAAAATCAAATTACTTTCAATCTTTCTAAATAACTTGAATTTTATAACTACGCGCAGCTATAATTAAATCAAAGATGAAAGAAGTTAATCTCAGAAGCAGAAACTGGTTTGGCAGGAAGGGTAAGGATGGTTTTGTATATCGGGCCTGGATGAAAAACCAGGGAATACCTGATTATGAATTTGATAATAAACCTGTCATTGGCATCTGTAATACCTGGTCTGAATTAACGCCTTGTAACGCACACTTCAGAGAATTGGCTGAGTCTGTAAAAAGAGGCATTTACCAGGCGGGCGGATTTCCTGTAGAATTTCCGGTAATGTCGTTGGGGGAAACGCTGATGAAACCGACAGCGATGCTATACCGAAATCTGGCAAGCATGGATGTGGAAGAATCGATCAGGGCAAACCCATTAGACGGAGTGGTGTTACTATGTGGCTGCGACAAAACTACGCCTTCATTAGTAATGGGTGCCTGTAGTGTTGATATACCAACGATTGTTGTTTCGGGCGGTGCCATGCTTACCGGCAGGCACAAAGGAACCTCGATTGGTACCAGCGATCTGTGGCGCTACCAGGCAGCCATAAAAGAAGAAAAAATGACCCAGGAAGAATTTGTAGCACTGGAAGGAAGTATGTGCAGAAGCAGAGGGCACTGTGCCGTAATGGGCACTGCTTCTACAATGGCTTGTATGGTTGAGGCGCTCGGGCTTTCGTTGCCAAACAATGCTGCGATACCAGCAGCAGATGCCCGCCGAAAGGTGTTGGCGCAATTATCAGGATTACGAATTGTGGAAATGGTAAAAGAAGACCTGAAACCTTCAGATATTTTGACCCGTAAAGCTTTTGAAAATGCCATTATTACTAATGCGGCTATCGGCGGGTCTACCAACTTTGTGCTCCATTTGTTAGCTATTGCCGGCAGGATAGATGTAGAACTTTCCCTTAACGATATTGATAAATTTTCTACCAATATTCCGTTGATTGCCAACTTGCAGCCCTCTGGCAGTTACTTTATGGAAGACTTTTACTATGCAGGTGGATTACAGGCAGTTTTGAAAGAACTTTCTCAATATTTAAATAACGATTGCATAACGGTAAACTCAAAAACAATCAAAGAAAATTTTGAGTTGAGTGATTTTGTGAACAGGGAAATTATTGCTGCCGTAAACGAACCATTCAATGCTATTTCAGGCATAGTGGTATTACAAGGAAATCTTTGTGAAAACGGGGCTGTGATAAAGCCTTCTGCAGCATCACCTGCATTGATGCAGCATACAGGCAAAGCGGTGGTTTTTGAAGACATAGAAGATTATAAAGAGCGTATCGACAATGAGGATCTTGATGTGGATGAGCAGTCGGTACTAGTACTGAAAAACGTGGGCCCAAAAGGCTACCCCGGTATGCCTGAAGTTGGAAATATGGCACTTCCAAAAAAACTGCTGCTCGCAGGAATAACGGATATGGTGCGAATATCGGATGGCAGAATGAGCGGTACCGGTTTTGGTACTGTGGTCTTGCACGTGTCGCCGGAAGCTGCAGTTGGAGGTAATTTTAGTGTAATCAAAAATGGCGACCTGATTACCTTAGACCTTCCTAATCGCTCTCTTCATTTGCATGTGACAGACGAAGAGTTATTGCAAAGGAAGCAGCAATGGAAAGCGCCTGCTCTTGCAAGTGACAGAGGTTATGTAAACCTGTATACTTCGACTGTTCAACAAGCTCACTTAGGTGCCGACTTTGAATTTTTGCGGGGCAAATCAGGAAGTGAAATAACAAGAGACTCTCACTAGTTTGTACTATAAACAACAATGATGTTTAACGAACAAGTTGCCATAATAACCGGTGCAGGCCAGGGAATTGGTTTTGAAATTGCGAAGCAATTAGCCGCGCAAGGCGTAAGGATAGCGTTGAATGATCTTGATGAACAGCTAGCGAAAGATGCCACGGTGGCCATTGAAGAATCAGGGGGACAGTGTCTTCCAATACCCGGTGATGCAGCAGATGTTTCTTTTATAAGAAATATGGTGAAGGAAACCGTGAGCAGGTTTGGAAGTGTTACGATTGCTATCGCCAATGCGGGTATTACCCTTTTCAACGAATTTTTAGCATACGAGCCAGAGTCATTGTATAAGGTAATGCAACTAAACCTCGGAGGAAGCTTTTTTCTCGCTCAGGAAGTTGCTAAACAAATCAAAAAACAGCAGTCTGGAGGAAGCATTTTATTTATGTCTTCTGTAACAGGTCACCAGGCACACAAAAACCTGGTAGCCTACGGGATGACTAAAGCAGGCCTGGAGATGCTTGCGAAAGGATTAGTGATAGAATTATCCGAATATGGGATAACTGTAAACACCATAGCGCCCGGAGCAACGGCTACTGAAAGAACTTTAGGCGATGCATCGTATACGCAAACATGGTCGAGGATAACGCCGATGGGAAGGCCGGCTACTGTGCAGGACATTGCGCATGCAGCCGTATTTTTAGTATCGCCTTTTTCCCGGCATATTACGGGGCAAACGCTGATAGTAGATGGGGGGTGGACGTCGGTAAGTCCGTCTCCATATTAGATAAATTTAACTCTAATTCTGGGTTGTCCGGTAAGGGCAAAACGCTCCGTTGTAACACCCTCTGGAATACAAGAAGAGCAAAAAGGGGGCAAATTGCATTTTCTTTTTTTCAATTGTTGTCGCTTCTCCTGCCGGCTCTACTATTTTACCAAAAATTATTTTTTCTAATTCTTAGCTAAAAGTTATGTTAAGAGTAAAATATCTGTACATTAGCTCAATCTAACTAACCTTTAAACCTACTAATTGCTTATGCCACAAAACAAAACCTCAATTCAGGTGAGGAGTTTGGAGATCATAATTGCCGGTTCCATAATTCGATCTAAGTGCTTTATTAATTCCTAACTAAAAAAGAATATTAGGGCAGGGCATTCATTTTGTCTGTTCCATAAAATTCATTTTTCTGAGAGTTGAAAATAAAAATGGAGAAATAGATCTAATCCGTTGAAAAGATTTAGCGAGCATTAGAGACCGAATAAAAAAAGTTATAAATATAGTTGTTGTTACGAAGAAGCAGGTCTTTGTCCGACCAACTAAAGAACAACAGTTACCCGTGTTAACAAAAGAAGCCGGAATGTTCGTACCATCAGCGGCTTCAATTAAACCATTGTCTGTAAACAATTTAATTATCCCCATGAAATCAAAAATGCCTTGGTATGGCCGGCATCGTTATGCAGCCGGATCCAAAATGACTGCTCTCAAGATCCCGGCGATTTTGAAAACAACCTTTTTGCTGTTTCTATTCCTAAGTCTACAACTAATGTTACATGCCGCCCCTCCAGGTATCATACGAGGAAGGGTTTTAAGTCCTGAAGGTACTCCCTTGCAGGGTGTGTCTGTATATATCGCTGGTACTCAAACTGGTACTACTACAGACGCGGAAGGTCGCTTTTCATTTAATGTTCCTGATACCCGGAAAGTAACATTGGAGATCTCAAGCGTTGGTTTTGCTACCAAAAGTTTTAATGCCGGCGGACAGTCTGATGTAACCATTACTTTAGAAAAGTCGATTGCAGGGTTAGATGATGTAGTAGTTATTGGATATGGAACCGCAAAGAAAAAGGACGTTACCGGATCAGTAGCCAGTGTTTCATCTAAAAGGCTCATGGATAAACCTGTGACAAATCTCGGGCAGGCTTTAGAGAATAAGGTAGCAGGCGTGCAGGTTATCTCAAACGGTGCTGGCATTCCTGGAAGCCAGCCTATCGTTCGTATCAGGGGAACGAATTCTATTAACGCCAACAATGAGCCGCTATATGTGGTTGATGGTGTTGTAGGGGTGGGCAACCCTTTATCAACTTTGAATCCTAATGATATCTCGGCGCTCGATGTTTTGAAAGATGCATCCGCTACAGCTATTTATGGCGCGCGCGGTGCTAATGGTGTTATTATTATTACTACCAAACGTGGTAAATCAGGTAAGCCTCAGGTTGATTACAATGGTTCGGCTTTAGTAAATGTTATGAATAGGCATTTATATACTATGACATCTGACCAGCTTATGTACACTTACATGCAGGCCATGGCGAATGGTAATAAATATGGAACCGTTAACCCAGGTAAAGATTTCCGCCCAACTGGCTCCGGTACTTCTTTTTCCGAAATGCCTGCTTTGTTCAAAGAAGTTCCAGCGGGCAGCTATGTAATACCTTTAGTTGGTAAGAATGGCAAATCGTATGCACCGATATACAATACAAATTGGGAAAGTTTAATCTTTAAGCCTTCCGTTTCAACCGATCAGAGTCTTGCTATACGTGGTGGTAATGAAAATGCGAAATACTCAATGTCGCTTGGATATACGGACCAGAACGGCTTAATGCAGAAATCATTCTTCAGGAGGTACACCGGCAGGCTTACCGGTGACTTTAAGGTTACGAATTGGCTCAATGTAGCTACTTCTTTAAGCTTTATTAGAAGCAAGCAGACAAATAGAGATGGTGACATCCCTCGTTCTACTGCAGAGGTGTGGCCCATTTTGCCTGTTAAATATCCTAATGATCCCAGTCAATTGATTGGTAGTACCTATGTGGGTGGCCGTTGGGGAACTAACC
>JALYZZ010000725.1 GCA_030948675.1 Bacteroidota bacterium
ATTTTAGCCCTCATAAAACTGTTGAAAAGTTTATAGAAGAATATAGTCAAACAACGGATCAAAAGATAATCGACTTTCCCATCTATCAGAAGCTTTTGATGAGAATGCAATCTAATTTCAATTCAAAAAGAGCATCTTAAGTGAACAGTGTTTCGAAAGTAAAAAATCAAAATAATTCTCTTGCTATTGTAATTCCAGCTTTCAAGAAAAAGTTTTTCGACAACGCTTTACGGTCAATTGTTAAGCAAACCAATAAAAATTTTACCGTTTACGTTGGGGATGATAAAAGCGCCGAAGACTTACAGTCAATTGTAGAAAAGTACAGAGATCAGATAGCAATATTTTACGAAAAGTTTGAAGCCAATTTAGGATCAACATCTATTGTGGCGCATTGGGAACGGTGCGTGGCTTTGACCACAGGGGAGGACTGGATCTGGCTCTTCAGCGACGATGACATAATGAGCGAGAATTGTGTTCAACTTTTTTTTGATGCGTTAGATAACACAAAAGCCGAACACGATGTTTATCGTTTCAACTGCTGTATCATTAATTCCGCAGGAAAGTCAATTACTGAAAAGTCGCAGTACCCGAAAATACAGACCTCTTCTCAGTTTCTGCTCTCAAGGTTATCCTACCAGTTTCACAGCTACATAGTAAACTGTATATTTTCCAGAAATGCATATAACAGACACAGTGGGTTTGTTGACATCTCAGCCGCATGGGGTAGCGACGATGCCGCATGGATCTTATTTGCGCAAGAAAAAAAAATTTTTACGATTGATGGCGGCCTTATAAAATGGCGCCAATCAAATCTAAATATTTCCGGCAATACTACAAACGGCACTAATCGAAGCCGCAAATACAAAGGGATGCAAGAGTTTATTGAGTGGATGTATAGTTGGGCTAAAAAAAATAAAATTAAGATTGATCCAACTGTAACAATGAAGTGGTATTGGGTGATGTTGAAATCAATTGGCTTTAAAGAGCGTTTTTGGCCCTATATTAAAAGCAAATCTTTTCGAAAGTTTTTCTGGAGAACGCAGTTAGTGTACCAAATGAAACTAATAATTAAAGGCTATTAACTGTTTTTTAATGAAGCTGCTAATAATTACACACCTTATACCTTACCCGCTTTCGGAGGGTGGAAAGATTTCTCAATATGCTCTGATCGATTACCTGCGTAAAAAATGTTCTATTACACTTTTGCTTTTTGTTCATACTGAAGCTGATGATGTTGCTGTTCTGCATCTTAAAAAGACCTGGCAGGATGTAGCATTTGAGGTTATAACAATGCGACCCGCATTGCCGCCAAGACGAAAGCGAACAGCCAAAACTTTGTTACAGGCTGCATGTAAGGCTGTCTTGCACAAATCTCATGTTGGCTATGATAAAATGTTTCCTTCGTCGCATTTATCGCAAAGCGATGAGGAAACAAGAAATGAGAATATTATAGACCTGGTAGACTTTATTAAACCAAGGCCCAGGGAAAATATTGATAAGATCAATGCTATAATTGAAGATTTTAAGCCGGATATTATTCAAATTGAATTCGTTTATCTTTTAGACCTGGTATTGTGTTTGCCGCCACACATCAAAAAGATTTTCATTCACCATGAGTTGCGATTTATGAGAGTCGAAACAGAAATGGCAACAATTGAAAACGGGTCAAGCAACTATGCCAGGTATTTAAAAAGACTCTGTGAAATTTCGGAGATAGGCCTGTTGAAAAACTTTGATGCAATAGTAACGATGAGTGAAGATGACGAACGTCTGTTACTTCAGAGTCTACCCAAAAAGGAGATCTATTCCTCGCCTTTTCCTATTCTCGACTCAGAGATTAAAGAAATAAAGCGGGATAATTTAATCATAGAAAAATTAGTATTTGTAGGCGGAGAATTTCATTCTCCAAATAAGGATGCTGTAGAATGGTATATAAGCAGCATTGCCAAAATGGTTGTTGAAAAGTTGGGACTTACTCTTCATATAATTGGAAATTGGAGTTTGGAGACAATGGAGAAGTATAAAAACCATCCTTCCATACATTTTACTGGTTACATCGAGGATTTAAGTGACTACTGCAGAAATAGTATCATGCTTGTTCCACTACGCATCGGCAGCGGCATCCGGCAAAAAATTCTGTATGCTGCTGCTGCAGGTGTCCCAATAATTTCAACAACAATTGGAAGCGAAGGAATTCCTGAAAATGCAAAATTCTGTGTGGAGGCAAATACCCCGGAACAGTTTATCGATGGAATTGGAAAAATTGCTAACGACATCAATTTTACTGAAAAGATGGTGGCAAATGCTCAGATCATCTTGGGAAAATACTATTCACAGCAAGTTGCAGGACAAAAACGGCTAGATCTGTATCAATCAGTTTTAGAATCAGAGAGTCTGGTATTGCCTTCTTAATCTGATATGTCTTCGCTTGCTATCATTATACCTGCTTTTAAATCGGCCTTCCTTGATAAAACATTGGAATCTTTGGCGGAGCAAACAAATAAAAACTTCAGTGTCTACATTGGAAATGATGCAGGTGACACGGGCATTGAAAAGATTGTAAGTAGTTTTTCAAACAGGCTAAACATTGACTATTGTTATTTTGAAAATAATTTGGGAGGTGGTTCGTTAGCAAAGCAGTGGGAAAGGTGTCTGCGTTTGATCAATAACGAAGCATGGCTATGGTTGCTGCCTGATGATGATTTTATTGATCCTAATTGTGTTGACTTATTTTATAAATCGTTGGAGAATAATTCCTTCGATCTTTTTCGATTCAATGTTCATTTTGTTACAGCGGATGAGAAAATATTTAAAACTAATTCACCTCTTCCTCCAATACAAAGTTCATTTGAAAATCTGCTACAAAAACTCTCTTTTGCAAGGCCTGGTACAGTTGCGGAGTTTATTTTTCGACGAAGAAAATTTGAGCAAATTGGATTTGCAGAAATACCTCTTGCCTGGGGAACAGACGATCTTTTGTGGTTTTTACTAGGAAATGAAAAAGGAATTTTTAGTTGTAACGATGCTTTTGTTTATTTAAGGCAAAGTGATTTAAATATATCCAATAATTACACTAGCCTTGGCTTAGAAAAGATTAGAGCAAATTTTATTTTTCTTGAAAAGCTGATGCAAACACAAGCATTTGCAAAGGAAATAGCGAATAACCAAAAAGAAAAACAATTTGCTAAAACTGCCATAGATCATATTTTTTATAACATTCAGGATTTCTCGTTGAAGTTGCAGTTGAATGAGATGCACGAGTTCGCATTGAAGGGAAATCGGATATGGGGCGGCGGGGTACTAAGAAACTTTAGACGCTTTTATCTTAATAATAAAAGGATTCGAAATAACAGTATTTAGATGGATAATAAGATTGCCATACTAATTCTGTTTTTCAATAAGCTTGCGGAGACAACCGCATGTGTCGAAAGTTTCATTCCATCAAAACAACACATTTATATATTAAATAATGGTTCAGATGAAAAGTTGTGGAGCCAGCTTA
>JALYZZ010000667.1 GCA_030948675.1 Bacteroidota bacterium
AGTTACCCTTGTTTTGTCTTTATCACTATACTGAATTACTATATTTGCACAATAACTACAATTGATGACTATTCATAAAGAGGGATATAAAAGTATCGGCATCGCTGCATTGATTTTCGGACTTGTAAATATTGCCTCGTTTATTTTCCTGGGAGACAACTATCCTAAGACTGCAACGGTTGTACTACTTGCGTCTACAGTTTTATTCTTATTTATCGTTTCTTTTTTTCGCATCCCTTATCGTTCACTTACCAGAGGTGAGTCTGACGTCGTGTGCCCTGCAGATGGAAAAGTAGTGGTTATTGAAGAGATTGTGGAAGAGGAATACTTTAAAGACAAAAGGCTGCAGATAAGTGTTTTTATGAGTCCCGCTAATGTGCATGTGAACCGTAATCCTGTTAGTGGAGAGGTAGTCTACAACAAATATCATAAGGGCAAATATTTAGTGGCCTGGCATCCTAAGTCATCAACTGAAAATGAAAGACATAGCGTGGTAATCAAGAATGATAAAGCTGAGATACTGGTAAAGCAAATAGCAGGCGCACTCGCAAAAAGAATTATTAATTATCTGTCTGTAGGGCAGGAAGTACACCAGGGAAGCGAACTAGGTTTTATTAAGTTTGGCAGCCGCGTAGATGTTATATTACCTGTTGGAACTAAAGTAAACGTTCAGCTAAATCAGATAGTAAAAGGTGGGGTTACAGTGTTGGCTACTTTGTAACGAATATTTGATTTGTTAATCACTATTTTGCTTGTACAATTTATCGCCATTTGTGTTAGATTTGATTAGTTAATAAATTAAAGTATATGAAAAAAATGATCACACTAGGCACTGCCGCGTTACTATTTGCAGGTGCTGCTTTTTCGCAGGAAGGAAAAAAATGTGCAAAAGGCAAAGATTGTTGCAACAAGAAAGAAATAGCCAAAAAGTCTTCTGATAATAAGATTGTAAAATCAACCGCTTCACTCAGAAAAGCTTAATACAATAACAAATTCATTAAAAGCGCTGTAAAATTCTACAGCGCTTTTTTTATGCCTGGTAGATGGTAAAAAAGGGGTTTTCAATTGATGAAATAACGAGTACGTAATAGATAAACTGCGTTTGACGTATTACTTCCCGGTTTAAATAAAACCGGGGTAAGTGAAACAGCTACAGTTTATCAAGACGCAACTTATCCCGCCCATCCTTCTCTATCCAGGCTTCTATACTGAATTGCTTCTGCTAAGTGTTCAACTTTAATCTGGTCGCTCGCAGCCAAATCTGCAATTGTTCTTGATACTTTTAGAATGCGGTCGTAAGCTCTTGCCGAAAGATTTAATCTCTCCATTGCTTTTTTTAGCAAGCCTTCACCGGCCTGGTTTATGAGGCATATTTCACGTAGTTGCTTACTGCTCATTTGGGCATTTGCATATGTTCCCGGCGTTTCTTTATACCGCTCAGCCTGTATGTCCCTCGCCTTAATAACGCGTTCACGTATCAATGCTGAAGCTTCGCCTTTTGAGATGTTGCTTAATTCTGTAAATGATACAGGTGTTACTTCCACATGCAGATCAATTCTATCAAGCAAAGGGCCTGAAATTTTATTTAGATATTTTTGAACAGCTCCGGGAGGACAGGTACATTCTTTTTCGGGATGATTATAGTAACCGCAGGGGCAAGGATTCATGCTGGCAATCAACATAAAATTTGCCGGAAAGTCTAGTGCGACTTTTGCTCTTGAAATGGTTACACGCCTTTCTTCCATAGGCTGACGCATCACTTCTAATACTGTTCGCTTAAACTCTGGTAATTCGTCCAGAAATAAAACACCATTGTGTGCTAACGAAATTTCTCCGGGTTGCGGTATACCTCCGCCTCCCACTAAAGCAGCATCGGAAATAGTATGATGGGGACTTCTGAACGGTCGCTTATTTATCAGCGAAGCGTTTTCAGGTAATTTTCCTGCTACGCTATGAATTTTTGTCGTCTCCAATGCCTCTTGCAAGCTTAGTGGAGGTAGCACTGTCGGCAGCCTTTTTGCGAGCATTGTTTTGCCTGCACCCGGTGGTCCTATCAGGATAGCATTGTGCCCGCCTGCTGCAGCAATTTCAAGGGCACGCTTTATGTTTTCCTGGCCTTTTACGTCTGTAAAGTCAAGTTCAAACTGGTATTGAGAGTTATAAAATTCTTCCCTGGTGTTGACATCGACAGGGGTCAAGGAACTTTCGTCTGCAAAAAAGCCAATTACTTCCTTCAAATGTGTTACCCCGTACACCGCCAGGTTGTTCACCATTCCTGCCTCACGTTCATTTGCCTTAGGAACAATCAAACCTTTAAATCCTTCTTTACGTGCCTGTATCGCTATAGGCAACGCTCCTTTTATTGGTTGTATTGCGCCATCTAGGCTCAGTTCACCCATTACAACGTAGTCTTTCAGAGCCTCTACATTTTCTATTTGTTCACTTGCTCCAAGTATTCCCAGCGCGATAGGCAAATCGAAGGCTGAACCACTTTTTTTAATATCTGCAGGAGCCATATTTACGACAATCTTTATTCTCGGCATTCTGTAGCCGTTATCTTTTATGGCGCTGTCGATTCTTTGCTGGCTTTCTTTTATTGCCCCGTCTGGCAACCCAACCAAAAAATAACCCTGTCCCTCACTCACATTTACTTCAATTGTTATGTTGATCGCTTCTACTCCATATACGGCACTCCCAAAGGTTTTTACCAGCATGTATCAAAAATTGATAATATTAAATTGAAAGTAGTAAAAACTCTGCACTAAGTACTTAACTTCTCTATTGACTTGCCGGTTAGTAGAGAGAAAGTTATACTTGTATCACCTTTTTTTGGTTGTTTTAATTTAAATGCAGATATGTAGCGCTCGTTACAAAAGAGTTGATATGCCTCAATTTATAGTAGCGTTGGACTAAAGACTTCGAATGTAAAAATTAGAAAGGCGAAAAGTAGCGGTAGCTGCTTTCGCCTTTCTAAATAATAAAATAGTATACCTTCTAACAAGTGCCTTTGATATTTTACCTCACTCCAAAGAGGCCCAGTTGCAGCGAGAAAATTTTGCCGCTCATGCTTGCTGATATCGTCCAGGGAGAACTGTTGAAGTGTTTAATGATACCTAAAGCAGGTCTTATACCTGTGTTAGGATTGGAAGAAATTTTGTTATCAGACCCCGCAAGGTGATAACCGACGCCTCCATAAAATTCCCAAGTACTAAATAAGTGTCCTATTCTTGCTTCCCCAATACTTGGAACGTCGGTCTTCTGTAGCTCATTTAATAAAATCATATTTACCGACACGTGGTTGTTTGTTTCCAGCATAGCACCTATCGAAAAGGTTCCGATCATGCTTTCGGTGCTTGCGTATCCTCCACTCAAGCCCATTGCAAGGCCTGTTGACGGATTAGGAACATCATACGATTGCGAATGGGCTGCAAAGCTCAATAAGATAAAAAATAAGGCTGTTGTCAATTTCATATTTTGTGGGTATAATTTACTAACGTTGGTAAAATTTCTCGGCCAGTCTATGGAGACTGACATTAGTTGTTGTTTTAGAATATGGGAAAAGCGAAGCTGTTAATGGCTGTAATAAGGCAACGGGTTGTCCCCAGGATATGTTGACTTAAAAATTAACCCATACACCAGTGAATGGCCTGCCTGCCGAACGACATTATAGGCCAATACTTTTAGAAATACATGTCCTATTTTTTTGTTTTGATCGTAAGGCATAAAAGCCATTGCCATACCGTTAAACTGGTGTGTAAACATATTTGTCAGGTGCGGACCATCGGTTGTAAATGCGAGAAATGAAGTACTTCCAAAATATGCCTCACCTTGTCTTATGTCGCCATTTTTATACTTATTGTTCCAACTGTTTTTGCCATTCCAAAATTTATTTGATCCATCCATCCGGTACATCGACGCATCTCTTAAACCGTCGGAGTTACCGGCTAGAAAAGTACAGATTAAAGAAGGCAGATACTCTTTAAATGTTTGCCCATACGATATGGTTGATAATGCTAAAAGCATTAAAAGCATTAGTCTTTTCATTAAAATTGAAGTTGTTGTTTTACGGCTCACTGCCGAAATGAATAAAGGAGATTATTTAATAGAAAGGTTAGATATCACGCTACTGTTATACACATGAAGCAGATACTCTTTATTGGATTACTAGGTTAAAGGCCTACTAGTAGTAAGACCGGAGTGAGTTTGATAAGGTTGCAGTATCGGTTCATTTTAAAAACGCTTGTCTGTTGTTGATTTTGATGGCGATTTAATTACTTGAATTTGTTTTAAGTGCTTTGTCATAAATCGGCTTTTTTTGCCAAAGCTGAATAATAAGACAAGTCCCATTCTACAGCTCCTGTAAAAAAGACAATCTTATTATTTTGTTCAACGACAGCGGGATGACTTCGGGCTTACGACAGACAAGAAATATCAGAAGCCCCAATTCTTACATTCTTTACTTCTAATTTTACCCCACTCGTCCAATAGAGGCTATCATTCACCGCAATGCCGGTCAAAGCACCTTTGTGGAAGGCTGATGCGGTGGCCGACGAGGTATTGCTAACATTGACATAGATATCGATCGTGTTTAAGCCGTCGTCCCAATTAAATCCTCCGGCAAAATCAAGTTTTTCCCCCAAACTAATTGCACTTATACCGCTTCTCTCACTGCTTAAAGTTGCAGTCTATCAACTATTTGAAGAGACATCAAAAATGTCAACTTTATCTTCAAGTTTATTACCATTCATTCCACCTGCAAAAACTACTTTATTTCCGACACTTGCTGCTGCTACCGCATCTCTTGGCGCACTTAAATGATTAACCGACCAGGTATTGGTGGTAACATCATAAATATCGCCATTATGAAAAATTAGATTTGTGTCGTTGATACCTGCTGCAAAAAAAAATTGTTTCCTTCCTTCAGCTTCCTCCAGGGTTGATATTTTTGATATCGCTTCTAACAGGTGGAGCACCGCGGAGCTTAGTAAAGCACGATGAGTATAGCAACGCAGTTGCAGGAAAATCCGCACGGTCTGCAAATAGTATCTTGTTACCGGCCGCTACTTTCAAAAACACTAGTAAAGAAAGAAAGCAAACAACCAAATGGTTGATGCAGCACAGTAATCAAATGAAGCAATAAGGTGCAGATATATTTTTTTAAACAAATGCCTAAAGGTCGAAGATCTTTACAATCAGCGAAAGAGCTTCATAAAACAACAAAGCCTTTAAATATTGAATTTCAATAATTAAAGGCTTTGTTAGTAGAGCGTACGGGAATCGAACCCGTGATTCCTCCGTGAAAGGGAGGTGTCTTAACCCCTTGACCAACGCTCCGTTTTTCGCAATTGGAGTGCAAAAATAGTAGCAGGATACTTTTCCGCCAAAAGTTTTTTAAAAAACTTACTCAAAAAATATTGGCTTTCTTATTTTCCTGATGCATAAAGATTTGATGTACAAGAAGTGCGACGCAACGAAAGCGCAAGTGAGGACATTTGTTGAGACTAAAAAAATATACTTATTTATCTCACCTTTCCCTGTAATTTTGCATAGTTTTTTAAAAAATACAAAATCTTAAACATGAGTACAGTTAAAGTCGCCATTAACGGTTTTGGGCGTATTGGCCGTTTGGTTTTCCGGCAGATTTATAATATGGAAGGCATTGATGTTGTAGCTATCAACGACCTTACCAGTCCTAAAGTGCTGGCTCACTTGCTTAAATATGATAGTGCTCAGGGCCGGTTTACAGGCGAGGTTACCAGCACTGAAAACTCGATTGTTGTAAATGGTGAAGAGGTTAAAATATATGCTCAAAAAGATCCCGCTCAAATTCCCTGGGGAGAGCATGGAGTTGATGTGGTAATTGAGAGCACCGGTTTCTTTACCGACAAAGCAAAGGCTGAGGCACATTTAACAGCGGGTGCTAAACGTGTAGTAATTTCTGCCCCTGCAACAGGAGATTTAAAAACGATCGTTTTTAATGTAAATCACGAGATATTGGATGGTAGCGAAACAATCATTAGTTGTGCATCTTGTACAACCAATTGTCTTGCGCCAATGGCTAAGGTTTTAAATGACACCTTTGGTATTGCCGGAGGCATCATGACAACCATCCACGCATATACAAACGATCAAAATACACTTGATGCACCACATCCAAAAGGTGATCTTCGTCGTGCGAGAGCTGCTGCTCAAAACATTGTTCCAAACAGCACTGGCGCTGCCAAAGCAATTGGTCTAGTATTGCCTGAGTTAAAAGGTAAGTTAGATGGCAGTGCACAACGTGTTCCGGTAATCACCGGCTCTTTAACAGAGCTTGTATCTATGCTAAACAAGCCGGTAACCATCGAAGAAGTAAATGCTGCGATGAAAGCTGCCAGCAACGAAAGCTTTGGTTATACAGAAGACGAAATCGTTAGCAGCGACATTATAGGAATTAATTTTGGTTCTTTGTTCGATGCAACCCAAACTAAGGTGATGAACATGGGCGATAAGCAACTTGTAAAAACAGTAAGTTGGTACGACAACGAGATGAGTTATGTAAGTCAATTAGTTCGTACGGTTAAATTCTTTGCAGGTTTAATTAATAAATAATTTTTAGAGGTGGCAAACATTTGTAATACTCATCGGTATCATTGTGTCACTCACTGCAACCTTTAGTTCTTTATTAACCGTAGCTCTGTTTGAGCTGCGGTTTTTTAATTTAAGCACAAGTGTTTATGAAGGCTAACCTTTTTGCAATAGCTGTAAAATACTGATTAGCAAACATTGCATGGCAAAGAGTGTAGCGCGGTTTTTATCTTTTGCTTTTAACGGCAGAATGACTTCTACAAAGGCAAGAATTTGATAAACCGGTGGGTAGATACAGCATCTTAATTAATCAATTTTGAACTCATTTAAATAATTTATCATGAGCAACTTTCAAAACCATAACTTTTCGGGGCAAAAGGCCTTAATACGGGTTGATTTCAACGTACCATTAAACGATAAGTTTGAAATAACTGACGATAACAGAATGCGGGCTGCTATTCCAACTATAAAAAAAATATTGGCCGATGGGGGAAGTGTTATTTTAATGAGTCATCTTGGACGTCCTAAAGAAGGCCCGACAGACAAATACTCATTAAGACATCTAATTCCTCATCTGGTAAAATTGTTGGACGGAGCAACGGTATTATTTGCAGAAGATTGCATAGGTGATAGTGCTGTTAAAAAAGCTGCAGGATTGCAGCCTGGTGAAGTATTACTGCTTGAAAACCTGCGCTTTTATACCCAGGAAGAAAAAGGGGATGAAGCATTTGCTGAAAAGCTAAGCAAACTTGCAGATGTATACGTAAATGATGCTTTTGGTACTGCTCACCGCGCACACGCTTCCACAG
>JALYZZ010000687.1 GCA_030948675.1 Bacteroidota bacterium
CTGTGAAAGTGCTCAATTCTATTACCTCCCGCACCATTTCACAACTTGGCATTCCCAATCCATACATTAATTGATAATATTCTGCATTCTCAAAAGCAAAATGCCAGTAAGCATAGCCCATAGCTTCCAGTTGTCTTGCCGGATCGGTAAATTGCAGTTTTGCCTTTTCAAGCCTTTCGTTTAAGATCCTAAAACCCTCTCTCGTAAATTCTAAAAGAATTGCTTCCTTGTTCTTAAAATGATCATAAATTACAGGAGCACTATATTCAATTGCTTCTGCAATTTTTCGAATAGAAAATGCCTGCCATCCATCTTTTTCCACTAGCTGCCATGAAGCTTTTAGTATAGATGAACGAACTTCTTCTTTCTGCCTTATTTTTCTTTCTGCAATTCCCATTTCTAAGAGATCTATAATATCTAACAGTGTTAGCAAAGGTAATATCAATACTAATAGCTGGACAAATTATTTTGTTTTTTAACTTCTTATTTATCTAGTGAAGTGACTATAGTTTTATTTCCTTTGCTCTTAAAGAGAACCGTGTTTAGCTTTTGTAATCCTTATTTAAGCTAACTATTCAGGCAGATTTCGTGCTTCACTGCCGATGTACATTGCAAAGGCTGCAAGCGCAGTATCTTTTAGCAGATTTACAAAAGCCATTGATCTCATGTCGGGGTCAGCGGCACCAAAATAGTTAGGCAGATGTATAGTAAGAACAAAAACAATTAGCAGCGTCGCCAGCATGTAGCCAGCAATTTGCACATATTTATGCGCAATAAAAGCAATACCGGCTAGAACGAAGGCGACACCCACCAAATAAACCAACAGCTTGCCTGGAAGAAAGTGAAGAAAGTCCGGTATAAATACAATTAAGTTAGCCGGTCTAAACCAATGGTAAAAACCAAAGACAATCATTATAACGCCTAGTATTATTACTGCAATGCGGGAGATGGAATGCTGTGTCATATTGCCGGTTTTAATACTATTAAGGTACTTTGTTTTTGTCATTCATTAAAAAAAAGTTTCTGCCCACCATGCACTTGTTTTTTTGAAGCTAATTTGAAATGAGGGAGAAAGATCATAAACGTAAGCAGGAATTCATTAGCAACACATAGTTGAATTCGTTAAAAGTGTATAAGAAGAAATAATCTTAATCACCTTTACAATGCGTGCAGTTACTAATTGTTTTTCAAGTGAAAAATTCACTTGCTGCTGCTTTATCTTCTTTTTGTTATTATCTTCAATTTTTTAGTCATTTTAATATTAGCCCTCTTATCCAAAAGCAATGAACAGAAGAAAATTTATAAAAAACGGATCTCTCGCAGGATTTACTTTGCCCACTCTTGTTGGTACCGGAGCCAACGACAAAGCAGATGATGGTGTTGGAAATTTTATGGAAAAGGGTACCGATTTGGTAGAAGTGACAGTCGAAGAGTTAAACAGAAGAATGCAAAGCGGAGAGTTATCTTCAAAAGCAATAACAAAATGGTATTTAAAAAGAATTGATGAGGTAGATAAAAAAGGTCCGGCAATAAATAGTGTTATTGAGTTAAATCCAGACGCAGAAAAGATAGCCGAAGCAATGGACGCAGAAAGAAAAGCAGGAAAGGTACGCGGACCGCTTCATGGAATACCGGTACTAATTAAAGATAATATTGATACAGGAGACAAAATGATGACCACCGCAGGATCGCTTGCACTTGTTGGAAACAAAGCCTCAAAAGATGCATTTATAGCACAACAACTTCGGCTGGCCGGCGCGGTTATCTTAGGCAAGACCAACTTAAGTGAATTTGCAAACTTTCGTTCTACGCACTCAACCAGCGCCTGGAGCAGCAGGGGAGGGCAAACCCGGAATCCTTACATTCTAAATAGAAATCCATCAGGTTCAAGTGCAGGTTCTGGTGCTGCTACTGCTGCCACTCTTTGTGCTGTGGCAATCGGTACCGAAACCAATGGTTCTATAGTCAGTCCCGCGTCAAACAACGGACTTGTAGGCTTTAAACCCACAGTAGGTTTAATAAGCCGGTCAGGAATTATACCTATTTCGGCAACCCAAGATACTGCCGGACCGATGACAAGAACAGTTAAGGATGCGGCCATTTTACTAGGGGCTGTTGCAGGAGTCGATCCCAACGATCCTGTTACTAAACAGAGTGCAGGAAAAGCTCAAAAAGACTACACAAAATTCTTAGATGCTGATGGATTAAAAGGAAAACGGATAGGGGTTGAAGCATCACTGTTAAAAGGAACCGGACCTGTTGTGGCGTTGTTTAATAGAGCCATAACAGTACTAAAAGAAAAAGGAGCAACAGTTGTTGAAGTTGAATTAGTGAAACTAACCCGTCCGCTAGGTGATGCAAGCTATGAAGTACTACAATTTGAATTTAAGGATGGGTTGAATAAATACCTGGCTAAGGCCAATGCCCCGGTAAAATCGCTGAAAGAAGTGATTGATTACAACAACAAAAACGAGACACAGGCGATGCCTTACTTCAAACAGGAATTGCTGATCAGTTCAGATGCTAAAGGTGGATTGGAGACCAAAGAATATGTCGAAGCGCTGGCAAAATCTACTTCATCCAGAAAAATTATTGATGAATTGATGCAGCAAAACAAGTTAGACGCGATATGCGGCATTACAAACGGTCCATCTGGATGCATAGACATTATCAACGGAGATTACAGTACAGGTTATTCTTTTTCATCTCCTGCAGCAATGGCTGGTTATCCTCATATTACTGTTCCTATGGGTTTTGTACACGAGTTGCCAATTGGACTTTCAATTTTTGGCACTGCTTATTCAGAGGGCCAATTGTTAACCATTGCTTACGCATTTGAGCAAGCTACAAAAGCCCGGCAGGCACCGACATACATACCATATATAGGATAATTGTACGAGCTATCTATCAATTGTTAGATAGCGCTCTTTTGGTTCATTTTTAAGATCCGCTGAGAATTTTTTTGTTTCTTTTTGCGTCAAAACTGTTGATACAAAAGTTTTGCTCTTAGTGATTCGAATATACCGGCAACATAATTTTACTGCTTGCAGTTGCATTGTGATAAATGTGAACGGTTGCTTTCTTAAAGTCGGATTCTTTTGCATGATAGATGTCAACAAAACTTTGAGGATTGCGGTCAACTAAAGGAAACCACGTGCTCTGTATCTGGATCATAATACGGTGCCCTTTTTTAAATGTGTGTGCCACATCACCTAGTTTGTATTTCACTTCATCAATTTTGCCCGGTATAAATGCTGCTGGTTTTTCGTAGCTGTTTCTAAATCTGCCCCGCAAAATTTCTCCATGCACCAGCATCTGGTATCCTCCAATAGGATACTTATTTTCTGGATCTTTATCAGCATAAATATCTATTGGGTTGTAAGAAAGATAATCAGGAAAGACATCAATTAATTTCACTACAAAATCAGCGTCAGTAGTTGAAATGCTTGTTATTAAATCTGCTGCTACATTGCCAGTCACTGTTATATCCTCATTTAAAGTATCTGTTTTAAAAACCAATACATCAGGTCTGCGTGAAGCAAAGCGCTGATCGTCTGTCATGTAGTTCCGGGTACGATTAAAATGCACGTCTTCAGTATAAGGTACTGGTTTTGAAGGATCGCTTACATATTCACTTGATCCTGTGTTATCAGCAGGTTTTATCCAGCTTAACTTTCCATTTGCTTGTAAGTACAATGCTTTGTCCTGTGTTTGCGCTGGTGGCCATTGGCTAAACTTTTTCCATTCATTTGTTCCTGTTATAAAGATGTTTGCCTCTGCAATCTGCGATATATCTCCTTTGCCTTTGAGATAGTAATTGAAGAAAGGTATTTCAATGTTCTCCTGGTACCAGGTAGAGGTATTACTTCCAAAAACCACATTTCCCAGGTGGGTGCCGTCATTATTGGCCCATTGTCCATGGTACCATGGACCCATCACCAGTTTATTAAAATCTTTTCCCTTGTTGTTTTCTTCTGCTGCTTTATAAGCATTCCATGCCCCCCAGTTGTCTTCTGCATCAAACAGGCCGCCTACCCACAACATTGCAGGAGTAAGATGACGTGTGGCGATCCGTGCATCGCGTGCTTTCCAAAAATCATCATAATTCGGATGGTTCATCACGTCTTTCCAAAAGGCAACAGAGTCTCCGATTAGTTTGGTAAGGTTTGCAACAGTGCCAATTTGCAGATAAAAATTGTAATTATCATGAATGGGATAGCCAATACTATTAGCAGGAATAGAAGTGGGTTTTGGGTGAGGCTGTCCAAATCCAAAGCCAAGCGCTGAATAAAAGTCAAAAGCATCCATTTGAAAAAAAGCACCATTATGATGAAAGTCGTCGCCAATAAACCAGTTAGTGACAGGCGCTTGCGGGCTAACCGCTTTTAATGCAGGATGATTACTGGCTGCTGCCATATTAGAAAAGAAACCGGGATATGAAATGCCGAAGACGCCTACCTTTCCGTTGTTGTTTTCAATGTTTTTAACCAGCCAGTCAATCGTGTCGTAACTGTCTGAAGACTCATCGATCTCTTTTCCTTTTTTAGCAGGGTTAAACGGACGAACATTTACAAATTCACCTTCGCTCATCCATCTTCCACGCACGTCTTGCTTTATTAATATATACCCTTCTCTCGCGTACTTTTTAAGGTATGTATTCCAATAGGCAGCATCGAATGTATCGTTGCCATAAGGCTGACACGAGTAAGGGGTGCGAGTCATTAGTATCGGGTGTTTTTCATTGTTGTCAGTCGGGTAATACACAGATGTAAAAAGCCTTACACCATCCCTCATTGGTATTGTCAATTCTTTTTTCAAATAATGTTGAGCGAACCAAATTGAGTCTGGTTGTTGAGCCAGGACAAGCAATGGCGCCAGAAGAACCAAAATAACAGTCATTGTCTTCATAAGTGTGCTATTATAATAGTATGGGGAAGTCTGTAGAAATTGTGTTAGCAAATGTATTTAATCTGGCATAGATTAGAAAGTAATTCATCACTTGTATGGCGGTAATAAAGAAGCCTCGTTTTGCACCTGCTATTCTTAACTTTTTTTCCAGCAAGCGTCTTATGTCAGCATTTTAATATTACTTCTAAAATGTTGGAATCAATATTGCAGGGCTTGTAACCAGTTTCGCAACGGGAAAAGACCCGATCGAAGTTGTTAGTTAATACGCTGACTTTCACTAGTTTTAATACAAATAATGAGAAAGGTGACAGGTGGGGCAGCCAGATGAATGGAGCGTCGCAACGAAGCTGAAATAAAAACAGAGGCCGGTAACAAAAAAGATGGCTGTTAAATAAACCGCACTAACAAAAACCTGTTTATAATAAAAAGTATTTTTAAGAAAGCATGGAAGCAATTCATCCTAACTATAGTACCTCGCGCAGTAAAGAAGAAATTTTTGCAGAAGACAACTTTATCAATCCATTGCCCAGGGCAGTTGTAAGACAAAATGCACCAATACTGTTGGATGGTGATTGGAATTTTTCGCTCGACATCGAAGACAAAGGTTTGCTGGAGTCTTGGCACCTCGGTCACACTTACCATGATAAAGCTCACTGGCCAGGGTCGATAGAAGAACATATAGCAGCAGCAAAAGGGCAGCAAACAGGTAAGGCATGGCAAGACAAAGTGGTGGCGTGGTACGAACGCGAATTTCCATTGCCGGTACGCGTAAACGGAAACGGATCAGCGCATGCGATGCTGCAATTGACTTTTGGCGCTTGCGGATACGAGACCCAAGTGTGGTTGAATGGTCTGCCGCTAAAAACAATAGAAGGCGAACTGGTACATGTGGGAGAATACACATCGTTTTCATACGAATTACCTGAGGAGGCTCTGCGACCTGTCAATCGCCTTACCGTGCGCATTGCAGACACAATGGATGCTGACACTACCCGTGGCAAACAGGAGTCTCATGTGTATAAGCGAGGCGGCATCTGGTACCAGACTTATACGGGAGCGGTGAGAAGCATATGGCTTGAGACCGTAGAGCGCAATCGCCTTAGATCAAGGGTGGGCGTAGTTTCTATTGTTGAAGATAATCTGGTGCGGTTTAACCTGACAACGAGGATACATGATCCGGGAGAATACGTAATAAGGCTAAAAATATTTAACCGGAAACAGGAGTCTTTGGACCCAATTGCCACCGATGAATTCAGGCTCAGGTTAGAGGCAGGTCAAAAACGGCAAAGAGTTGTTATTGAAATTCCGGGGGCCAGACTATGGTCGACAGAACAACCGCATCTATACAGGCTGGTGGCTGAATTGATAAATTCAGAAGGTGAAATTGCAGAAATTGAAACGTATTTCGGCTTACGCAAAATTGAAGCAAGGGGATGCTGTGTCTACCTGAATAACAAGCCGATATATCTTGATGGTATACTTTACCAGCCAGGCGAAGCGAGCTATGAGGATATAAAGAAACACATGTTTGCAATGAAGGAACT
>JALYZZ010000733.1 GCA_030948675.1 Bacteroidota bacterium
GTTTTAGCATATACACCTGGCGTAAACTTCATTTCTCCAAAACCTTTGGTAAAGCCGGAAGAACCAAGTACGTAGTTGGGATTGTCTAAAAAAACAGAATCGTTGTTATTATTGTACTTCACATCGCGCGCTGTATTAGAATTGGTTGCAACTTTTATATAGTAAGGCTTTAATAAACCTGCACTTATGCCACCACCATAGATAGCTGAAACAGCGACACCGTTTTTATTGCCTTTATTGCCAATTAAGCGCTGCTGGGCAAGACCGAGCTTAGCGTAGTAAAAATTGTTTATTTTACCATAAACGTAGGGATTGCTAAGATAGGCGCCAGTGATGGTAGATATTTTCTCCTCTTTCGCGTGCTTTCTTTCACCTATTTCAAGGCTGTATAAATTCGACTTTCTCGAAGTCTTCATTCTTCCCATTTCCAAAAACATTCCGTATCCGTCTGTATTTAATTTCACTCCAAAAACGGTCTGTTTTTGAAAAATAATAGCACCTTCTTCTTCCTGGGCAATCATCCGGTTAATTTGCTGTCTCTTCTCCATTCTTTTCTGCTGTTTCACCTCCTTATTCTGGCTGTAACCAGCAGTAATAATAAGGGTGCCCAAGACCATTAGAACTATATTCTTCACGTTATATGATTTGATACTTGTAAATTTAAGGCAAAATAACAATCAATGACATCGCAGGTAATATACGAGGGAAATTTAAGAACAGTTGCCACACATCTGCAAAGCGGAACAGTTATAGAAACAGACGCACCGACTGATAATCAAGGCAAAGGAGAACGCTTTTCGCCTACTGACCTGGTGGCAACTGCACTTGGAAATTGTATGCTAACTATAATGGGAATCAAGGCAAGAGATATGCAGCTAAACCTTGAAGGTACCGCTGTTGATATCACAAAAAATATGGTTACTAATCCAAGAAGAATCGGTGAAATAAAAGTTGTCATAAATTTTCCTGAAAACTTAAAAGCCGACGAAAAACAGCGCGCAATTATAGAAAGAGCGGCAATGACCTGCCCTGTTTTTGAGAGTCTTCACCCTGATTTAAAAAAGGATGTTGAGTTTAAGTGGAGCGAGTAAAAGATAAAAGTTAAATAACTTTTTTAGGGTATGGCACGCTGCCTTATTTCATTCAGCATCCTTTCTTCAATATCGTATTACCTACTGCACAATCAAGACACCGCCGTTTGCTGCAATAATTATTTTTTAACTCAATCAAGCCCTGACTTTCCAGGGCGTTTTTATTAGGTATATTGAAAGAAGTCCATTTTTGAGTAATGGTATTTTTTTCCGGCGAGAGTTGACTAAGCCATTCAACAGACCTATCTCTTAAACTTTCGTCTCCACTAAATAAACCATATGAAAATAATACCGGTACGACTGTATTAATGATAATATTTTCAGTCATCTGCTGCCCCAACTGTTTGGGATGATACTCTACCGGCTCATCTATCAGATAATGATAATGCCAATAATCATTTGCAGTTACATTCAATAACTCTTTGACTTTCGTTACCGAGGAGGTCTCCTTAATTTTAGAGAAAAGGTGCGATGACTGGTAAATCAACATCGCTAGCTGTGCAAGTCGTACCGTTGGAAAATTTGCTGGCCTCATCCGGAGAAAAAAAGGCTTTAAAGGCACTTGCTTCAACTGATATTTTTTCTGATAAAAGAGATATTCTCTTTTCAAAAGTTTTGGATAATCTTCCAAAAAATCCGCCTTCAGCAAACCTGCCTGCCCCAACAAAAACCCCTCGACCTGATGGATTTGATTTTTATGCCGTGCAATAACCTTTAGGGGTAAACTTCTGGCAACTTTTTCAAAGACATCTGCATTCACTTTTATTCCAAAATTCCGGGCAAGCATCCACCAAAATACCTCTTCCCAATGGTTGTTGGCTTCCTTCAAAAAGTCTAACACTATAGCCGATTTTCGTTGCAATCTTTCTATAGCCATTCGCTCTTTCCATCCTGTCCATTTCATCTCGTCAAAAACAGGTAAATATCCTTCACACGGTACGAATGCTTCACGTACCATCAATTCCTTAAACCGGTCTAATAACAGTTTCGACACCAGATTACTAAGAGTAAGGGTAGGAAGTATTATTCCATTACTATAACTAATGTCTGCATCACTGTGCCAGACCACGTGCAAGATGACGTTTGAATAATTTTTATCTGTTGTATGTCCGTGCCTAAGCCAGTCGGAAGAATTAATGTGAAGTTCAATATTACCAACCCAGGTAGTATTACCAATGATAACCTTACCATCACGAAAATCAGGGCCCTGGTGTGTATTGTAAGTACCTGGATGAATGATGATCAATTGATCGCCGTCGTCTACATGCAAACCGCTTTTATTGAAGTATTGGAATTGCCAAATAAAGTGAAGAAGCCGCTCATTCATAAACAGTAAATATAATCATTTTTTATGATATAAGCTGCCACTAACTTTTATAAGCATTTACGCCTAACTTGACCACGAGCAGCGTTTTTTCCTGCTAAAGCATTTGTCTTATCTTCATTTTACTTCCAATACATCAAATGCCGCTAATTGCTGCACAACCCTGCTTACAGGTAATCCCATCACATTGTAAAAATCTCCGTTTACTGATTTTATGCCCACAACGCCAATCCACTCCTGTATGGCATAAGCGCCCGCCTTGTCGTAGGGTTTGTATTTGTCTACGTAATATTGTATTTGTGTGGCCTTTAACGTGTGAAATTCAACGGAGGTAGTGTCAGAGAAAGAGGCCTCCTTGTTGTTGCTTTGAATAACAACTCCGGTAATTACGCGATGTGTTTTGCCTGATAGCGCCGTAAGTATGTTGATTGCATCGTCTCTGCTTTGAGGTTTCCCAATGATATGGCTACCTAACACTACCACCGTATCTGCTGCCAATATTACTTTGTCGGCTATATTGATGCAACCACGTTCTTCTATCAATACATTTCTAACTGCAATCGCCTTTTGCCGTGCAATGTGAATTGGTATTTCGTCTATTGACAATTCTTCTGGATAGGTTTCTTCAGTACCCTTTACAATAATTTCGAATGGAATTTCAGCCCACTCCAACAGTTGTTTTCTTCGTGGCGATTGGGAAGCAAGAATAATTTGTCGCATGAAGTTTTTTATTAAATGCAGAATTGACTCAGGTATCAATTCAATTATTGCAGATAGATCCGAAAGAATAACATGGATAAAATACCTGCAAGCATTACCATTTTTATAAGCGTGCTAAGGCGATGATAATCCGCGCTTGTGTTAGCAGAAACCAACAGTTTGAATATGTAAATTAATGGTACAATAATCAGCAACAGTGAATAAGCTGCACTCCACCACCATTTTAAAATAAGCACATAAAACTGAACTGTAAGTAACATGCCAATTAAAACAACCAGCCATACAGATACAAAAACCTTGGTCGATTGAATACCCCAGGCAATCGGCATTGTGTTACAGCCGTATTTTCGATCTCCCTCTACATCTTCCATATCTTTCACCACCTCTCTTATTAAAGAAATAACAAAAGCAAAAGCAGTATATAAAAAAGAAATGCGTGTAATTTTTTCAGTATAAGAACCAATTATATCAGGCCGCAAAAGATTAGATGTTTCGCAAAATGTAACAACAAGGATCGACCAGGCAGTTAGAGTCGACACGAGGATGTTGCCAATCAAAAGCTTCTTTTTTAAAGAAATAGAATAGACAAATAAAAGCGCCACAATAGCCGTATTGAGTAATCCGAGAAACCGTACTTTGGTTGTCCAGTCAATATAAAACCCAATTGCAATACCCACTACGCTTAAGAAGACATGCCAGAAAATAACCCAGCGCCGAGGAATAATTTTATCTACAACCACTTTTTCCGGTTTGTTGATCTGGTCTATATTAAGATCGAAATAATCGTTGATAACGTACCCTTCAGCATATATTAGAACATAAGATATAACTAATAAAAGAGCAGATACTCCGCGAATATTAGGAATAGCTCCGCCAGCGAACATAATCGGATGAATGATACAATAAACAAACAGAATTTGCGTAAGTGCAAAAAACACCAGATTGGGCCATCGGACCAGTCTTAAAAATGCGCTGATTTTCAAACAAAAATTGATTTGATGCAAATTAACATTGAACCTAAAGCAGAAATATAAACCTATGTTGATCGTATGTGAGTGTCATTATTCCAGTCGCTTCTTAATTTCAACACCTTTTCAATAACATCACGTCCACACCCAAAACCGCCGTTTAAATAAGAAATATAACCAGAAACTTCTTTTATTTCCTGCACTGCGTCAGCCGGGCAGCACGCGATACCTACTTTTTTCATTACAACTAAATCAGGAATGTCATCTCCCATAAAAAGCACCTCCCGCCAGGAAAGTTTATTTTCTTGAAGGTACGCATTCAACGTTCCCGCTTTATCTATTGTCTTCATAAACACTTGTGACACCCCGAGTTTGTGCAACCTGTCAGCAACTTCTTCTGACACCCCACCTGAAATAATGACAACATGGTATCCTTTTTTAACTGCAAGCTGCAAGGCGTATCCGTCTTTCGCGTTCATCTTCCTAGCCATTACCCCGCCAGGCAAGATGGTTAGTGTTCCGTCCGTCAATACGCCATCGACGTCAAAAACGAAGGTTGTAACAGACTTAAATTTTTCGAGGAGATTCATAGACGTAGGCTATGGCTTCAATTTAGTGTACTTATCTTGTTGTGACAGTTATTTCCGGTTGTCGCGCCACTCATATACCCATGAACTTTGTATCATTTCAAGATGTCCCTCAGTACTTTGCTCCCGGGTGCCGGCGAAGTTGGGTACCTGCAACACATACTCCAACAAATCAGTAAAACGAATTCTATAAATTTTGCCTTCGTTGAAATCATCTCCAAAACGTTCATAGAGTTTTAAAGCAATATCCTCATAGTCATTCCATTGAATAGGTGGTTCGTATTGAGCCATAAATTAAATATTAGTTGAAATTTTAATAGTAATTACGATAAGAATAGAGGAACCTTATTCGCCGAGAAACTGGGTTTGATCGGGCAAAGTCACTTCAACTTCACCGCTTCCCTCCAGCAATACACACTGACAGCCAAGGCGGGAATTAATTCTTGGATTAACGGCACGATCTATAAAATCCTCCTCTTTATCACTCAACTCTTCAAGGTTATCTTCTCCCTTATCTATGTATACGTGGCAAGTGCTGCATGCACATACGCCGCCGCAATTATGGTGCAATTCTATGTCATTCAGCAAAGCAACCTCCAACAAACTCTGATCAGCTTCTATATTTGAGAGTGTTACAGGTTCCCGTCCCTTTTCTTCGAACATGAATTTAATCGTGTACATATATTCCTTCTTTGGCTGCAAAAGTATTAGAAAACAACCGCTTAATGCAGTGAAATTAAAAACGGGAATTAAATTAGAAGAATAACTACCGATTTTTTCGTAATTCAAAAGCATCATTAAATGAAACTATCCCTTAGATGTTTAGTCTACATCTTGCTCATAAAGTGAAATCATAAAAGTGCTATCATTTTTGTTTGAGGTTGTTACATGAACTTAAAGGAGCAACCCCGCTGCGAACAGCTCGGCTACAATGCTAACCTTTATCAGTCTTATAGAAAGCCATAATACTATCAGTTAAGACATTATATACATCTAAAATCTTTCCATTATCAACCAGTAGCTCCTGGTGCCTTTTTATTGTAGTTAAATCTTTTCTTATTGCTGGTCCTGTTTGCAACATGGCTGGTGAATGAACCTTTACTCTTAACATTGTTTCTTCAATTATTCTCTCCAAAATATTATAATTCAATCCATTAACCTCGCAATAGTCTTCAATTAAAGCAAAAAGATGATTGGTAAAATTGTTAACGAAGACCGCAGCCAAATGTAGTTTTAATCTTTCTTCATCCGTTGCAATCTGCACGTTATCAGCCCAACTCAAGGCAAATCTTTTTATTATACTGATGGCCCCTTCACTGTTACCGTCAAGCAAAACCGGGATAGGCGGTATTACCGACACTTCCTGCTTCAGGCTTTGCAACGGATACATGACACCATAGGCAGTCGAACAGCTACTTAATATTTCTTTTGATACAGAGGCTGCCGTGTGTACTACCACT
>JALYZZ010000695.1 GCA_030948675.1 Bacteroidota bacterium
CTGTCGGCCAGTATATGATCACCTCTTCTTACACCGGCTTGCGTGATGTTTTTACTCCTGTGATCAGTGTTACAGGTAACCAGGATGATGTAGCCATCGGCAACATTAAGTTGACAGCATCAGGTGCCACCCTCGACGCTGTAACGGTAACGGCGAGGAAGCCACTTTTTGAGCAAAAAATAGACAGAATGGTAGTAAACGTTGCCAACAGTATTACGTCGGCAGGCAATACTGCGTTGGAAGTTTTAGAGCGGTCGCCGGGTGTTATGGTTGACCATCAAAACAATGTACTCTCTATGAATGGCAAAAATGGTGTGGTGATTATGATGAATGGCAAAATCAATCATATGCCAATGAGTGCAGCGTTGCAAATGCTGGCAGGCATGAGTTCAACCAACATCGAGAAAATAGAATTAATTACAAGTCCACCGGCCAATCTGGATGCAGAAGGCAATGCAGGCTACATCAATATCGTTTTAAAAAGCAATAATAATTTTGGTACCAATGGTTCTTATACAGTTACAGGAGGCTACAGCAAAGGGTTTATTTCCGCAGCTAGTACAAATTTTAACCATCGTAAAGGCAAGTTGAATATTTATGGAGACGTGTCTTATTCAAGAACCAAAGCTAAACCTAACATTAGCTCCTTTTCCAGAATTTCAAATAAAGGAATAGTTACTGAGACATCTGCATTTTTACATAGAACTGACACTACTAGAAACGTTAATGCACGGCTAGGTTTAGATTACGAAATCAGCAAACATACAGTGTTCGGTATCCTTGTCTCCGGTTACGATAATCGTTACTCGCAGACCGAAGCAAATACAAGCGCAAGAATGAAAGCCGGTTTGCCTGATACTTCATTAACTCTTGATAACTCCGAGGTAAATCATTGGAAGAGTTACAGTGGTAATATTAATATGCAACACAGCTTTAATGAAGGTGAAAACCTGGCAGCAAATGTTGATTATATACATTATGCAAATAATCAGCCTGTGCAATACCATACATCTTTCTACAACGGCTCGGGAAAATTTGTATATGACGAAAGAACCAGAAGCGGCAAAATAACTCCAATCAATATAGTGGTTAGTGCGCTCGATTATACAAAAAAAATAAGCGAAAAAGTACATCTTGAAGCTGGTGTAAAAGGTACGTGGTCAGCTTTCAATAATAACATCAGCTTTGAAAAATTACAGCAAAATACCTGGGTAAAAAGAGACGACTTGTCTGCCGATTATAAACTGATTGAAGATTATTCTGCCGCCTATTTGTCCTTAAACATTAGTGCAGGAAAAAACACAGATGTAAAAGTTGGTTTCCGTTATGAATATACGAATTCAAACCTGGGTACCAACAATACTAAAAACATTGTAGACAGACATTATGGTAACCTTTTTCCATCCTTTTTTATAACGCAGAGATTAAATGAAAAGTCGTCGCTGAATTTTTCGTTCACCCGCAGAATTACACGCCCCACTTTTAATGACCTTGCTCCATTCACTTACTACATCGACCCTAATACTTCGCTTACCGGTAATCCTGCTCTTCAACCTTCGATTTCCAATATCGTCAAGGCGGGATATTCTTTTAAAAGATACCTGTTTACATTGTCATATACCAAAGAAAATAACGCTATTACCGGATTCCAGCCATCATCCGATTCCACTACAAACAAAACCATTCTTTCACCTGAAAATCTCATCAATCAACATACCGTAGCTGCTATCATATCTGTACCTGTTGATGTAACGAAATGGTGGAGCATGCAATATAATATTACCGGAATATGGCAGCAGAATAATGCCCTGTACCAAAAAGCTCCGGTCACCATTAATCAAATGAATTTCAATATCAACAGCACCCAAAACTTTTTACTTCCGAAGGATTTCTCGATGGAGCTGTCAGGGTTTTATCAATCACAAAGTTTAAATGGTATTTCGCTTGCCAGCGATTACGGTACGCTCGATGCAGGCATCAAAAAGAAACTTTCAAACAACAAAGGCTCATTTCTATTTACGACCAGTAATATTTTGAACACTCTTGTATTTGGTGGTCGCGTTAATCTGCCTGCCCAGAACTTATATGCAGATGTGCGATTACAATTTACGCAACGCACTTACAAGCTTACCTACACCCGCAGCTTTGGAAATAGCCAGTTAAAAGGAACAAGAAACCGATCAACAGGTGCAGAAGAAGAAAAGGGCAGAGTGCAGTAATAGAAAGCATTTTTTACGATAAACTTTACTTATCGCTTTGGAAGCAGCCAGGTAAAAGCTAGCCCCAACCGAAAAACCGGCTTAGAAGAAGAAAGTAAAAGGGTTCAAAAGCGGATCTTAGAGTAATGTTACATCTTAAAGGGCGTCGTTCAGACAACAATCATTCAAGCTAAGCCTTAAACCCATACTTTCCAGCCTTCGCCTTCATTTTGTTATCTTATATTAATGTCTGTCCGGTTCTGGGGCTATAACTTTGCTTTTGTAAAAATAGCACCGAATGGAACTAGGTATTGGAATGTTTGGCGATGTAAATATCAATAGCGAAGGCAAAATGCAACCAGCCGGCAAACGGTTGCAAGAGATAATTGAAGAAATAAAGTTGATGGATGAAACGGGTCTTGATTTTTTTGGCATTGGCGAACATCATCGCCCCGATTACGCAGTATCAACACCTGAAATCATTCTTGCTGCAGCATCAACTGTTACTAAAAATATCCGGCTTGGAAGCGCTGTTTCGGTCTTAAGTTCGTCTGACCCTGTAAGGTTGTTTCAATCTTTTTCTACCGTTGACCTTATCTCAGGAGGACGTGCCGAATTGATGGTAGGAAGGGGAAGCTTTACTGAGTCATTCCCTTTGTATGGCCAGGACCTGAGGGATTACGATGAACTGTTTGAGGAAAAACTGGAGTTGCTGCAACTGATTAACAAGCATCAAAAAGTAACATGGAAGGGTAAATTCCGACCAGCACTGGATAACCAGGAAATCTTTCCACGACCCTTTAATAGCCAGCTTAATATTTGGGTTGCTGTAGGCGGTACACCTGAGTCTGTGGCACGTGCTGCACGCCATGCATTGCCCGTAATGTTTGCGATTATCGGCGGCAATCCTGCACATTTTAAATCGTTGTTTGATTACTATCGCAGAGCATACCAACACTTTAACCAGGATCAGGAAAAACTGCAGGTTGGGGTACACACGCATTCTTTTTTTGGAGATGGTGATAGCCACGTGGCCGAAGCCTATTATCCTATTTATAGTGCACAAATGAACCGGGTGGGGCGGCAGAGAGGTTGGCCACCATATCAATATCATCAATACGAGCAGGGCAGGAGCAAACAGGGTCATTTACTAATTGGCGACGCCAATCAAGCTATTGATAAGATATTGCACATGCAGGAGATGTTTGGTCTAACC
>JALYZZ010000015.1 GCA_030948675.1 Bacteroidota bacterium
TAATGCTGTTGACAAAAACAGGCACTGCGGCAGTGGCAGATTTCTCTGCTGCTGTACTTAAAGTGGTGGTAAACCTGTCTACTTCACTGGTTAGGCCAAGTGTATTAATCGTATTTAAAGTCTTACTTACAGACTCAGGAAAAATAGATGAAAGAATGGTTTCTTTAGCAAATGATCCGGCGAGGCTTTCGCGTGTACCTAAATCCAGCATTTGCCGGATAGCAGATGCAGCGTCAGCTTCAGTCAGCTTATATCCGAGGGATTTCAAGGTGCCACAGGAATATGACAACGGTAATAAAAGAATTAGCAATGAGGGTAAAATAATTTTTTTCATGGTGTTTGTTTTTTACAAGATAAAACGAATGGTAGTTTGACCTAGCGTAAGAAAATAGCTTGCCGAAAAAGAAATACGTTTTGTTAAATCAACCTGGCAATCATCTAGTAGTTGGCAGCCTCTTTTCTAAGTCTAAGACGAAAACAGCAAATCAACAGAAAGTGAACACCAAGTATGTGAATTTGAAAGAACCAAACATAAAAGAAGAAAGCTTTTTTTCTGTTTGTATAGTATCTCGAAATTGTTTTTTTAATGCGAAATTCTGCGGATGTTTTATGTCTGATTCGCCGTTAACTGCGGCTATTTGTTTCTTTAATTATCAAAAAAGTATTGATTTCAATCTTCCGCTTAAAACAACTTAAATTATTGATTTTCAATAAAAACGAAACGAGATTATGGTTACTGAAAATATCAAATCTGTAGCATAGTTAAAAAATTTATAAGGCTTTTTGTATTGTTTGCTTAGTTGAATAGCGTGCCTTATCTTGCACCCGTTATTAAGCAGATCTGTACCACATCCGGTACATCCTTTTCCAGATTGTACTTTACTTTTAATACATTTTATAACACCTCATAAGCAAGTGTCTATGCGTAGAAAATTGTATGTTTTTTTAGCTTCGGCGCTGGTTATTAACTTTCTTTTTGTTTATGCAACATCAAAACCTTTTGATACAATTCAGATAGTTTCCAATTCATCAGATACGTCTTACAAAGTCGTTGCTAATAATCTTACTGAAAGTAATGTTCCTGTTGAAAGCAATACTTCTCTGTACGACAGTTTGCAATTAAATAGATTAAACTTGTCTCGCAACGCCTTTAACCTTGCTATGCAGGGTTACAACAAGCTGCTTTCAGAAGGAAGGTTGAACAATACTAATCTGGTTTCAATTGTAGACTTTAGTTTACCATCCAGTAAAAAAAGATTGTTTGTGATTGATCTTGAAAAGAAAGAGGTAGTTTACAATACTTACGTAGCACACGGAAGAAATTCAGGCAAAGAAATGGCAAGCGAGTTTTCGAATGAGCCTGAAAGTAACAAAAGCAGTCTTGGTTTGTATACAACCGGTGCCACATATGTTGGCAAGCACGGTTTTTCTTTAAAATTGTCGGGCGAAGAAAAAGGTATCAATGATAACGCAAATAGCAGAGCAATTGTAATGCACAGTGCTGCTTATGTAAGCGAAGCCGCTATTAAAATGCAGGGTTTTATTGGCCGGAGCTTAGGTTGCCCGGCGCTTCCTGAAAATATTTATAGACCTATTATTGAGAAAATAAAAAAGGGCTCTTGCTTATTCCTTTACAGTCCGGATAAGTATTACGCAATGCATTCAACAATAGCTAAGAAGCTAGCATAATTGTTTACAAAAATTGTAGTATTTATAGAGCCTGTTCTTAACCGAACCGGCTTTTTTGTTTTAACAAACAAGGCCTTTGCTACTTTAAACTGCATTACATTATCGTAATAGCTATTAAGGCTTGAAATAAGAGTGCTAAAAGTCGATGTATTATGTATTCCGGACACATTTGAACGGTTTTGATTATTTTCGCGGCTTATAAACCGATCAATTTTGATGAATAATATATCCATACCGGAAGATGAAAACTTCTCAGCTCAGGAAGGTGTTTTTTCCGACCCAAATTCCGCAAACAGCAATACAAATAATGAGAGACTTGAAGAAGGAAAAAAGACGGTAAAAAAAAAGACTTCAAAGCCTATAACTGAGCTTGCAAAGGTGGCGGTGCTAAAAGCGGCTAAAGAAGCTATTAAAAAGGCGGCTTCTAAAAAAGAGGGTGTAAAAAAGGTACAGGCTTTGCCAGCTCAAGGGGTTGCACCAAAAAAGGCTGCAAAAAAGCAAGTCTCATCTATTGAAGCGTCGAAAGATGAAAAGAAGCAAGAGGAGATAGCCCCTACAAAGACAATAAAACGTGCAAGCGGGTTAAAGCAAACGACACCACATATTTCTGAACAGGTATCAGCAAGAACACCTAAAACTAAGAAACCGGTGAAAGCTGATGAGCAGAAAATGGCGACAGACGACCTTCAGGAAACGCAACAGGACGCACAGCCACCTGCAGTAGATACCGCCGATGATTTGCTCGCGTCTGCAGCGTCAATTGCTTCCCCAACTAAAACTTCGGTCTTACGTACAATCACTTTTCAGATTAAGTTTAAGACTGTTTTTGGCGAGTCACTTTTGGTAGCTGCTAATCATCTCCTGGTTGGTAACAACGATCCTGAAAAAGCCTTTCTTCTAAACTATTTAAACGAAAACTATTGGCAGGGTACTATTGAAATTCCTGCAACACAACCTTTATCTGCTGATATTCCTTATAATTATATTTTAAAGAAAACCGATGGCACATACTCTATCGAATGGGGGTGCGATAAAATAATTCCTGCACATGCTTTCGATACAGAAAAGCTTTTATTAATTGATACCTGGACTCCTTCATCTTTAATCGAAAATACTTTCTATACAGAACCTTTTCAGGAGGTGTTATTAAAAGAGAATTTTATTGCCGTAGAAGCCTCAGCACCGGATAAAATAACGCATGTCTTTCGCGCCAAAGCGCCGTTACTTGCCAGGGGCCAGGTACTTTGCCTCATTGGCTCTGTTCCCCAGTTGGGTGAGTGGATGACAGAGAAGCCATTGTTTTTGTCAAGAAAGCAAGGGGAGGTGTGGCATTCAATACCACTTGATTTGTCAGAATCAGCTTTTCCATTCAATTATAAATATGGTCTGTTCGATACCAATACAAACGCTTTTATCGCATTTGAAAATGGACCCAACCGGGTAATGTACAACGGCGTCACTGAAGCCCTTACTGTCGTTTCTGACGGTTTTGCAGATGTTCCAAATACTGGGTTTAAAGGTGCAGGGGTAGCCATTCCTGTGTTTAGCCTTAGAAGTGCCCGCAGCTTTGGTGTTGGAGAATTTACAGACCTGAAGTTGATGGTAGACTGGGCGAAAAAAGTAGGTCTAAAAC
>JALYZZ010000035.1 GCA_030948675.1 Bacteroidota bacterium
CACTTGATCAATTAATTTCAACTGTCCCGCAACGGTAGCGACAGCCTGATCTGAAACAGCAATCACATAAATATCAGCTAACCGATTGATATTAACGAAGTTAGTAGTGTAAGTAGTTTTTAGAAAAGAAGATAATTCAATTGCTTTATCGATATTTCGAGCTGCAATCTGTATAATCTCATGTTCCGTAGCTGCTATTTTTCTTGCAAGTACCGTAGCAACATTTCCAGAGCCTATAATAACAACTTTCATCTATTTTTGAACTAATTACAACTGATGAAATTAACACAAAGAATCTTCCTTGCCTATTACATTGCAAAATTTAGGGCTATCGAGGTTGTTTCGCCGGTAAAAGCAGCAAAAGCAGCGTTTCAATTATTTACTACACCTTATTCTACACGAAGGACTTATGCCGTTCCTGATGCCTTCAAACACGCAGACCGGCTATCTTTTTCTTTCGAGCAGCATCAAATACATGGATTTACATGGAAACCTAAAGTACCTAATGGACATAAAGTATTGATCTGCCACGGGTTTGACAGCCTCAGCTACAGATTTGAACGATACATAGAACCACTATTGCACCAGGGATTTGAAATATACGCTTTTGATGCGCCGGGCCACGGTTTAAGCACCGGAAAAACAATCAATGCTTTGCTCTACAGCAATATGATTTTGGAGATATTTAATAAATTCGGACCATTTAATGGAATTATTTCCCATTCTTTCGGCGGTATTGCTGTGACTATAGCGATAGAGAAAATGAAAGATAACCTTCCTAAACGATTGGTTTTGATTGCTCCTGCTACTGAAACTACCCGCTCGATTAATGATTTTTGCCGTCACCTTAAAATAAGTCCAAGAGTAAGAAGGATGATGGAAAACATAATCCTTCAATTAGGGGGACAACCTCCGTCGTGGTATTCTGTATCCCGCATCGTGCAATCTTTTTCAATACCAACTTTATGGTTACATGATATTAAGGATCGGATAACACCTTACGAAGACATGAAACATCTTACTAAAATGAATCTATCGCACATTGAATTTATGATCACCGAAGGACTAGGACATAGTCTATATCGAAATGATGAAGTGGCAAATAAAATCATCGGGTTTTTAGTTACTCTTAAGAATAACATCTACTGACAAAAGAAATTATTCTTGTTGTATCTGCACTTTTTATTACTTTTTTCGATCTTCTATAATTAGCGAAGAAGCTAATTTCTAAAAAATAAATTCGAATGGTATTAATGCCGTGGTCTATCAAAAGGTGAAAAACACCCCCCCCTTTTTTATTCATTAATTCCGCTTGGCTTCACTTTTGCAGAAAATATTAAAACTAAAACAACATGGAGAATAATTTTAAAGACCTGGAAAATGCAAATAAAGAGATAGAAAAATCTAAAGTAATATTTAACGATACTGAAAGATCTGTCAGTAAAAAAGATAAAGATCCAGAAGAAGAAGATGAAAATATAGCCGATGAAAAAGTAAAAAAAGGCTCCGGGATTTTTACTGCTGACGGCGAAGAACTTCCGGAAATAGAGGGTGGCTATGACATAGTAGACCCCGGAGGCACATTGGGTGATGATGATTTTGTATCATAATCTTAGCTGATAGATAAGATTTTTAAATAGGGGCAAAAGTTTTTTTTGTCCTTTTCGTTTTTCGATTGTACTGATGCCGTTTGAAGTTATCGTACAAATACATAAAAAAAGGTCAATCGATACACCGGTCGTAATCGTGATTATTGGCGCCAGTGGTTGCAGATTTTTTATTTGGGTAATGATTGTACCACACTTTCGGCATAAAGTGCACGTTTTTTATAGGAATAAAATCGACGCCAGCGGTAATGAACATTCCATGATGTTAGGCCCATAATTGGCTGAAAGGCCTTTACATGTTGTATAAATGTCGTTGCAGGTGGGCTGTGTAGTAACAGCCGAAGTGTCTTGATTACCTTTGGAGTAATAGTAAAAAAATCAATTATTTTGGTACTTTTGAAAATATGCAATACCGATACCTGAAAGTTTTTAAAAGAAAAATTGTTGTACTTATTTTAATAGTAATACTAATTGTTGTAAGCTCTGTAACAAAGGGCAAACTGGCTACTATACTCAGTACTATTACAGGTATTTTGTTGATTGTAACTGCAATCTATTATATTGTTTGGATCCTGAAGACGCCAACCACAAAAGAAAAAGACGAATCAGTATAACTGATATTTCTCTTTGCCAAATAATTAATTTCCTCTTTTCATCTTTCTTTCTGCATGGTAGTCTGTCCGGTTTTTTATAGCCGGAGATCATGTCCGGCTTTTTCGCATTCGTAATCCCCTATTATTATCCTGAATTGGATCAAACATTACCGCTGTTACTAACACGTCTGTAAAATCTTGATAATCTGCTTATTTTCTTTTTTAAAAGCGTAAAATAACTTTTTTCGGTTTTAAACCCTTTGCAAATACAAAAATTAAAAATAAACCGTTTTAACAGGTAAAACCTCAATTGCATTTGCATTAAGTACTATCATGCAAATCGCGATAAACAATTTAAAGCATGAATCAATCTATGAAGGGAAAAAAACACTGTTTCGTTATTGCATCTTTATTAATCGCAGCACTTCCAATATTAGCACAAACGACAACTTCCACACAAAAAGATCTTGCTTTTAACACAAAGAAGTTACCCATGGACTTTGGTAACAACAGCAATGAACAGAAGAACCGGCATTTTATAAAATTAAACCTCACTTCGCTGGCTCTAAAAAATTACTCTATACAGTATGAAAGAACATTGGGCAGAAAGTTTTCGGCGGCAATTTCATGCAGATTAATGCCTAATACTTCTCTTCCATTCAAAGGAGAAATTACAAAGTCGATAGGCGGCGTAAGTTATAACATGACAGACCTAGTCAATAATCTTAAGATCAGCAACTTTGCAATTACTCCTGAGGTCAGATTATACTTAAGCAAAAAGGGATACGGCCATGGTTTTTATATAGCTCCTTTTTACCGTCTCTCCACTTATAAAACCAATTCTTTGAAGGTTAATTTTACTGGAGAAAATGGTGCTCAAAACAGTCTTAATCTTTCTGGCAATTTAACCAGTAATACCGTAGGAATTTTATTTGGGGCACAATGGAATGTGGGTAAGCAGATGTGCATAGACTGGTCGATTGCCGGACCACATTATGGGGTTGGTAACGGTAATTTTATTGGCAGCAGCAGCAACCCATTAACACAACGCGAACAAGATGAACTATACCGGCAAATAGACAATTTGAATGTACCGTTTTCAAAAAAGAAAGTTCATACAAACGCAAGCGGCGGAACACTTGATTTAAACGGTCCATGGGCCGGGGTGCGGGCAGCACTTTCTTTTGGTATACGGTTCTAACCCACTTTATAAATCTTAGCATTTACTGTGGATGACCAGAAAAATAAACAACTACAGGTATCACAAGGCTACCAGAGACTTTCCCCATCCAAATCGTATTGATGTAAATCGCTTGTGCTATTATTGATATTGAAATTGTAATCCTCTACTTCAAAACTTCCTACTACTTCTTCTGAGGAGGTTGACACTGCCGTGTCTGACCGCTCCGGCGTTACTATTTGTATGTGTGATGTGTTTGCTACTTCTTCTCTTGTATACGCTGTAAACATTTCTAATTTATTAAGTTTAATTTGAACTATCACTCTACTTTAATAAAATGGTGCCATCAACTGGGGCAACACGTTAAATTTTTCTGGTTAGTCAGTAACTTATGATGTAAATAACAAAGCATCTTGCTGTCATCCATTTGTTATCCCCATAATTATTACAAGTACGGCAATAAAATTTTTGACCTTTTTTCTTAGATATTAAAAATACTCGCGATTTGCTAAAACGGGCTTTTTTAATAGTAGTGGAAAGGGTTCCCCGTTTATTTACGCTCTTTTACCGATCATTTCCCTCATACATGCCTTTGCACGCAAGTATTGAGATTTGCTGGTACTCTCCGTAATGCCAAGCATTTCAGAGATTTCTTTATGAGAATAACCTTCAATGGCATATAGGTTAAAAACAGTTCGGTAGCCATTGCTAAGATGATTGGCCATTCGAATAACATCTTTTTGATAAAGATTATCAAGCGCCGATGTTTCGCAGGAAGGCAAAACATCTTCAATGTCGCCAGAATCAATAGAGATAGGCTTAAGGCTTCTATAGTGTTGAATGGAAGTATTTACAAATATTCTTCTAACCCACCCTTCAAAAGATCCCTCTCCCCGGTACTTGTGTAAATTGTTAAAAAGTTTTATAAATGCTTCCTGCAAAATGTCTTCAGCCTCATTGCTTTTTTTAAAAAATTTTAAACATACCCCGTACATGGTTGGAGCCAGCAACTCGTAAAGCTCTCTTTGGCTTTTTCGGTGTCCGGCAATGCAACGTTTTATAAGGGAAGATTCGATAGGAGTAAAATTATTTTGCATATATTCTGTTAAAATTAGTTCTTATCTGTAATTCAATTAAAATGCCAACTCCTCTTACAAAATCAAATGCCTCTTTTATCCGACAGAAAACGCTGATTTAAAAGTAGCCTTTGTCTAACTCTTTTACAAGAACAGAATAAAAAATGTGTTTTTTTATCTTTTTTTATATCCGCTAGTTCTGTTACTTTCTATTGTACCCAATGTTTTTTAAACCTTTCTGATTGTAGTACTAGAGGCTTATGTCATTTAAAAAAACTTCAATTCCTCCAATTATCGGCGTAACTGTTGAAATCGATTTTTAAATATATAAACTTGTAACCGGACAAATCACCTGATTTTATCATAACCATTGGCTCTTGGTGTAGATTTAAGTACAGTAAGTGACTTAGTGGGGCAACTACCCAAAGAATTGATAAAGTAGTATTTGTTTATCAATCTATCAGGGGTTAAACCTGGAGAAATTCTGATATCAAGACTGCAAAAATATGCGCCTGCCATTGCTGACTGTTGAACTTCTCATCAGCGGTAGTATTGCATCTATTACACGCAACGTCTCAATATTGATTATAGCATTTAAAACTTCGCTGACTACAGATCATGGCTTGCTACATAAGTGAACTGCGCAGGTCGCTGTTTGACCGTTCTAGTAGAATATTTGCTTCCTGCAGCTCGCGGGTTCTTTCCTGCACCCTCTTTTCGAGCTCATCGTGAAGTACTTTTTTACTATGTATTTCTGTGCAGGAACCTGTATAACCAGTAAACTCACCGGTAGCGTCATAAGTAGGAACAGCACTGTTTAAAATCCACCGGTAGGTGCCATCAGCGCGCTTCAAACGGTACTCAATGTTAAAAGGTTTTTTTGCTTCAAAGCTCGAGCGTGCAGTGGCCAACACCAGATCCAAATATTCTTCATATATTCCCTCTGTCCAGCCCAGACCAACCTCTTCTCTCAGGATGTGGCCTGTAAAAGCAAGCCATGTTTTATTTACAAAACTAAAACGCTCATCTGCCCCTGCTACCCACAACACTACAGGTACGTCATTTGCCACATTCCGTAGCCATTCCTCCCGCTCTTTGAGCAATTTTTCTGTCTACCGATGCTCTGTTATGTCTTCAATAGCCAGCATAATATGCGGATGCTCCGATGATTTTTGTGCTATTTGCTCTACACTCAGCAACAGCACCTTTTCTCCTATTCCCGCAAATTTGTGCCGCAACTCAAAACCAGCATACTTGTTTTGTTTCGGCAAAATATTCTGCAGCAATTCTTTTAACTCTGGTATGTTCCAATCACCATTACCCAGCTCAAAAATTAAACGGCCCAAGGTCTCTTCTACTTTCAGATTGAAAGTGCGGTAAAAAGATTTGTTAGCACTTTTTAATATTAATTGGCTATCGAGTACAACAACAGCTTCCCGTATAGTTTCTATGACCTTTTCGGTGTACTCATGCGCTTCAGAAAGGTGGTTGTTACTTACCTGCAGTTCCTGGTTGATTGTCATCAATTCTTCATTGCTCGACTCCAGTTCTTTTTTAGACGTTTCCAGTTCTTCGTTGATGCTTTGCAATTCTTCGTTACTCGAAACAATTTCCTCATTCGCCGCCTGCAGTTCTTCATTAGCGGCTTCCTGCTCTTGCACCAGCGAACGCATATCTTCACGCAGTGCCAGTAACTCTGCTTCTAACTGTTTTACCCGCCTATCTTTAGAAAAAGTTGCTTTTAAATCAGCCGGTGACGGCGTCTTTACTTCTTCAAATATGATCAGCAGCAGATTATCCTTCGTCTGGTCGACCAGCGGAATGACTTCGAATGCTACATGATGAACATTACCTTTATGAGTAATATTCAAGCCGGTTACTTTCAAAGAGTCGCCCGACTTTATTACTTTACTCGTCGAACTACGCAACTCCAGTTCAAGTCCACTACGCACCATCTTAAGCAGGTTTAGACTCGCTTTTCCTGGAGAAGGCTCTAAAAACAATCCGGTAGAACCACGAAAATGTACTATATCAAGGTCGAAATTTACCACTACTCCGGCAGGCAGATACTGCTCAAGAAGTATATTGTCAACAATTGCTTCAAGGCTTATATTTTCATTTGCAGTAAGCTCCTTTGTGCTTGTTTTGGGAGGCTGCTTTAGAAACGCTCGTTCGTTAAATGTCTCAGAGCGAAAATTAACTTCAAAAATGGCAGAGGAATTTACGTCTGCTTTTTTTGCGTAAATCTTTACTCTTTTATCTAACAACTCAAACAGGTTGGTCGATGCCCCTACAGTTTCAGAT
>JALYZZ010000037.1 GCA_030948675.1 Bacteroidota bacterium
GAATGTGATAAAATTCCGTGGCAAATTGTTCCGGCCGATCAGAATTGGTTTAAAGAATATACAATTGCATCTGCTGTACGTGATACTTTAGCAGGATTGCAGATGAAGTATCCGGGAATAAAGAAAGAATAATATTGATACCACCAGGGCTGCTAACTATTGGGTAAGTTTATTTTTTCCTTTTCATTAAGTTTATCTAATTCTAACACAGTTGTCTTACCGTCGCTGGATTCATGATACATTGGTTTAAACTTAGCACCCCAGATAATTTCCCTATAGGTATAAGACGTGCGCTGCATTACCATATTTGAAAATATATGATCAAAACCTGTTACTTGCACATATATCTCAAGGTCGCTGCGTGCCATGTCTTCTTCATTAAAATTAAGCAGCGGACTTTCTTCATCGATCGGATGCACCACGGTCCAATTCATACTTAAAGCGTCTATTCTTGACCGTTCTAAATTTAACTGGTAAAATTTAAACTGCGGTTTATTGTCTTCCATTTCCATAAAAGCAATGTTTACCACAACCCTGGCATCGGTAAGGTGATGATTAATTTTATACGGAACCATTCTAAACATTAAACCCACTCCATCTTTGTATGGACTAATGAGTGCATGTTCGCTGAAGGCGAGGTAAGCCTTTGGCCTGGTAAAACGACCATACAAGAGCCCGGTTACCAGGGCAAACGAAAGCCAGCCGGCAAGAGATTCTAATGCGGCAATAATATGAGCAGCTAATCCAATCGGATTTACTCTTCCGTAGCCAACGGTTGTAAATGTTTCAGTGCTAAAGAAAAACACTTCCTTTATTTTACCCCAATTTGTTGTTGCCAAAAATCCTTGTAATTCATTAGTGCCTGCAAGCAAGTAGAGACCAGTAAATAAAGTATTGATTACAATGAAAAAAACAATAATAATGACTAAAAAAGTCAATAGTGGCATATCCATTAAATACGAATAAATGCTGAGGCGCTCCCATAAGGGCAGTCCGTCTTTTTGCAGGTTGAACGACCCGTCTTTGTTTACAAACCTGCCGCCGATGCGGTTTCCCTCCACGCCAAAACCAGTATCGGGATTGGTTTTTGAAAACGGATTAACTTTAGGTATAATAGCCATATACAGGTATGAAGTACAAAAAAGATTTGAGCAATTTTAAATGATTTTTAGCCGGTATGAAAAAGTATTTTTTAGACGACAATCTATTTTAATTCTTATTCCTGCAGCTGCGTGTATATTGCTATACAAACTAAAAGATCCGACGATGAAAAGACGAAGATTTATAAAAAACGCTGGTTTGGCCACTACGGCTTTTACCGTATCTCCGTTTGCATCGAATGTGTTTGATGCTTCGGTTGCTAATAAGCTGCCAAGGTGGAAAGGCTTTAACCTGCTCGATTTTTTTTCTCCCAATCCTACGCCTACATCTAGGCCAACAACCGAAGATCACTTCCGTTGGATGCGAGATTGGGGATTTGATTTCGTTCGCATCCCGATCGCATATCCATATTACCTCAAGTTCGACAGAAGCAGGAATATAATGCCTGAGGAAGTATATGACATAAACGAAGAGGCTGTCAACCGGATTGAAAACCTGGTTACTATGGCACAGAAATACAATATGCACGTGAGTGTCAACCTCCATCGTGCTCCCGGCTATTGTATTAATGCCGGCTTTAATGAACCCTATAATCTTTGGAAGGACCCTGAGGCGCAGGCAGCTTTTAATTTTCACTGGCAATTGTGGGCAAAGCGATTTAAGCATATGTCGTCGAAAAAAATAAGTTTCGATTTGCTTAACGAACCTAGTATGCGGGAAGATATGAATGACCAGCATTCAAAAGCAGGACCGGTGCCGGGGGAAGTATATCGCAGAGTAGCAAAAGCAGCGGCGGAAACTATTCGAAAAGAAAATCCTGATCACCTTGTGATTGCAGATGGCAATAGTGGCGGCAATACTATTATTCCGGAGCTAATTGATTTAAACATTGCCCAAAGTTGCAGGGGTTACTATCCTCATGCTATTTCACATTATAGAGCGCCCTGGGCAAATAAAGACATCGAGCATTTACCCGATCCAAAATGGCCCGGACAGGTCGGCAGCCAATATCTTCAACGACAGATGCTCGAAGACTATTACAAACCCTGGGTTGATTTAGTTAAAAAAGGCGTAGGTGTTCACTGTGGCGAATGCGGATGTTATAACAAGACCCCACATGATGTTTTTATCGCCTGGTTTACCGATGTGTTAAGTATTCTTTCAAGCAATAACATTGGCTTTGCTATCTGGAACTTCATTGGAGACTTCGGAATTCTTGATTCAGGAAGGACAGACGTAGCTTATGAAGATTGGAAAGGCCATAAGCTCGACAGGCAGTTTTTAAACTTATTGAGAAAGTATTAAACTGCCAAGTTTTACAAACGCTTGGTTTTTTGCAGTAGCAACAGCAACGAACAAAAAAGATGATTGAAGCAGATTTATATTAGAAAATTTATACCGCTTAAATTCCACATAAATCCTGGCAATAATGCGGTCTATCTCTATGAGTTTCTTAACAACTATACACAACCATATTTTCGTAAATTTATAAAAACCATTTGTATGAAAAAATTGCCCGGATTGCTGTTTTTACTAATGACCCTGTTGGCATTGACCTCATGCGCACAAAAGGCTAAGAAAATTACAGAACGAAAATTATCTACAAAAGAACTGTCTCAATATAGCCAGGCTACATTTGCAGCAGGATGCTTCTGGCATGAAGAAGCACTTTTTGAAAGTATAAAAGGAGTAAAAG
>JALYZZ010000046.1 GCA_030948675.1 Bacteroidota bacterium
TATATCGTTGTTGCTCCAAATCGAAGAGGTATGTATGGTCATGGCCAGCAATGGAACGAAGCAATTAGCAAAGATTGCGGCGGCCAGGCGATGAAAGACTATCTTTCTGCAATTGACGAGGCTAGCAAAGAACCTTATGTTGATAAAAGCAGGCTCGGATGTGTGGGGGCTAGTTATGGCGGGTACTCAGTGTATTATCTTGCGGGTATACACAACAACCGTTTTAAAACATTTATTTCTCATGATGGCGTTTTTGACTTGCGTAGCATGAGTGGCACCACTGAGGAATTATGGTTTAGCAACTGGGAGAATGGCGGTTACTACTGGGATAAGAACAATAACATTGCCCGCAAAACATTCACACTGTTTAATCCTGTGGAATATGTAGATAAATGGAATACCCCTATGTTAATAATACAAGGCGGCAAAGATTTTCGCGTGCCTATTGAACAAGGGCTACAGGCATTTCAGGCAGCACAATTGAGAGGTATCAAAAGTAAACTGTTGTATTTTCCAGATGAAAATCATTGGGTATTAAAACCTCAAAATGCAATGGTATGGCAACGGGAGTTTTATAAATGGCTAAAAGAAACTTTGTAGATGGATAAGTGACAGAATGTAAGAGGCGATAGTGCAAGTGTCAACCGCATTAACGCATGCACTGTTGTCTCTGTCTGTTGAGATGCGTATAGCCCGGATCTTCTGCTATTGCCAAGTTAATAATCACTGCTGGGCGGGAAGCCGTCGCAGAAAATAAAGCTTAAAACCAAACATTTCTTCATCAGAAACATGATATACTTCAAATTGATGCTTTAGATAAAAACTCAAATTTCTTTCTTCTGAAGTTTCAACATAAACAGGTAGATTTTCTCTATTGCTCTTATCAAAGATTTCACCCAGCATGGCGGACCCTATTCCCTTACCCTGAACCGTTTCATCCACGGCAATAAACCATATATAGATATATTCCTGGTCGACCGGGTGAAATGAATTTACATATTCCTCACGCCGCAACGCTTTGCCAATGCCGTCGATGCCGGTAACCTGTAAAACAAACCTCGCGGTTAAATAAGCTTCCTCTAAGAACGGCAATTTATCGTCTGACATAGTGCAAATGATCACACCATTTTGATCTTCAGTAAGGTAAATTTCTTCATGGTCTATACATGCATCAAAAGAATAATCGATTAAATGCCTGATGCGCTCTTTCTTCTTAGAATCTTGCTTAACGATCCAATTGACACTCTTGTTTGTCTCCATGCAATCTGCAAGCAGTTCTATTATTCGTTCCTTATGTATTTTACCTGCTTTGATCATAACGGCCACAAGGGACATTTACTAACAAAAAAAGCCGTTTCTATATCTGGCCTATTAACATGTTGTTTTGTTGGGTGAATAGTACGACTGATCGGAGACGCTTCAAAATCAGTAAACTATACAACCATTAATTGGTGACAACGGTATCTAAGAAAGTTAATCGAAAAAATTTTACTCATTTGATACTATACGGTATTTGCCTGTCTTTCTTCGACTTTCTCAAATGAAGCTATTTTTTTAAGCAGCGGAAGCACCTCTGCCTGATTGTGCAAGTTGAAATTTGCAGCAGTAGATCCGTTTCCAACTTTTATGGTATAAGCTTTTCCTTCAAGTGCTTTAAACATATCCTCGTCGGTGGTATCGTCACCAATACACAGTGTAAAATCAGGCGAAAACATGTCAATGGCTTTTAGTGCGGTCATTCCCTTATTCATTCCTGTCAACCTTACTTCAAGCACTTTGTTGCCATCCACAACCTGCAGCGGACTGTTTGTTGTTAACTGCAAGAGGTTGTTTAAAAGTTCTCTTGAACGTGCAAATCCCAGCTCTGGGTAGGTATTGCGATAATGCCAGGATAGGGTGTGTTGCTTTTCTTCTAAAAATGACCCTGCGCAACGCCATACGTAAGACTCGATCATCGGCCTGATTTCATTTTTCCAATCGGTAGAAACGCTGCTTTGCAACTGCCAATCTCCATTTTTGTACCGGATCGTGGCTCCATGTTCTGCAATGAAGTGTAATTGAAGATGCCCCAGCCACTTATGCAAAGTGTCGGCATCGCGGCCACTTATTATTACCACCTCATTTTTTTCATCTAAGGTTAGTTGTTCTAAAAAATCAAGCACCTGACTATCGGGTGCTGCTTGTGAAGGCATTTTTTTTAATGGGGCCAAGGTGCCATCGTAGTCGAGTAAAATACACCTTTTATTAGCCCCCTTATAATCGTGCTGCAGTTTACTGATCACGTTTGTATCCATTCGCTTTACATCAAGCTTTTTTTGCTCTATTTTTATTTTAAACAATTGACCCAAAAAGTCGTTCACCCATTGCACTACATCGTAGTCCGACAGCCGCTTTTGCATTGCATTCATCCGTTGTTTTTGTTCTTCGAGCGGCATATTTAATGCGGAAGCAATACTATCAGCGATCTCTTCGGCGTCAGTAGGGTTTACATGGCACGCTTCGCTTAACTCACTTGCAGCCCCGGTAAGCTCGCTCAAAATCAACACACCGCCCTCTTTACAACTAGCGACATATTCTTTAGCCACCAGGTTCATTCCGTCTCTCAGCGGAGTAATGAGTGCAATGTTTGCAGCAACATATAAACCCGACAATTCGTTGAAAGGCAGATGATTGTACCTGTAAATGATTGGTTGCCATTGAATGGTCGAGTATTTACCATTTATAGTACTTACCATCTCCTCTATAGTCCGCTTTCTTTCGTTGTAGGCAGGTATATTATCCCTTGAAGGAACAATATTTAAAATGAAAACAACCTTCTCCCGCCAACAGGAAAATCGCCGAAGAAAGTTTTCAAAACCTGCCAGCCTATGGGTCAGACCTTTGGTATAATCAAGCCTGTCGACAGAAAAAATAATTTTTTTACCGACGAAATTTTCCAGCAATTGGTTTTTATAGGCAATCACCTCTTTGTCTTCAGAAGCAGTTTTAAATTTTTTAAAGTCAATGCCAATAGGAAAAAGGTCTGCTCTTATCATTCGGTTCTGGTAGGTCAATGTGTTGTAGTGATTGTCTGCGCCCAGAATCATTTTTGCAGAATTAATGAAATATTGGGCATAATCGTATGTATGAAAGCCGACCAGGTCTGCGCCTAGCATTCCTTGTATTATCATCGTTTTCCACTCGCGCGGAATAAGGCGAAATATTTCATAGCTGGGAAATGGAATATGAAGAAAAAAACCAATGGTAGCATCCGGTTTTGATTGTCGCAGCATTTGCGGCAAAATCATCAATTGATAATCGTGTACCCAGATTACATCCCCAGGCTGCATAATCTCAATAATCCGGTCACTAAACAGCCGGTTCACTTGATAATAAGCATCAAAATGATGTTTTTTATACTCGGTCATTGATGGGAAGTAATGAAAAAGCGGCCAGATCGTTGAATTTGAAAATCCATTGTAGTAATCTGAGTATAATTCTTTATCCAGAAAGATTGGCTCAATCGAAAAATCAGTTCCTTGCAAGCTATCTTTATTTTCGTGCCACTCTGATTCTAAAAAATCGCAACTTCCTACCCATATTTTCCCTTCAAAATCGTTTTCCTTATTGCTCGTTTGTTCAAAATAACCCTTCAATGCAGAAACGAGCCCGCCGGAACTTTGGCGTATTTGTGCTTTTTCTCTGCTTGTATCTAAAGAAAATGGTAACCTGTTTGAAATCACTATCAGTCTGCTCATGCACTATTGAATTAAATATTTAATTAAAAATTTCAAAAACTGAGCCATCGGCAAGTGAAATGGTCGTAAGGTTAAAAAGCGGCAAACCAGCGATCTGCATAGATCATTTGTTAGCAACTCGTAAACAATTTTGCCAAAAGGAAAATAGTGCTTCTATCTCGCAAGATAATGGCGTTGAGGCATTTTTAAAATATCAAAAAGAGCTGTCAAAACTGTAGTATTCAAAACCTTGCGCCGTACTATTTGGGTATTAAGGTTTAAAGTAGCTGGGAAAGAGCAAAAAGAACTTTCACTTTTATTACGCATAAATAGTGAAATTCGCAACCTATTTAAGTTTTTGAAAGTATGGTTAATAGAAAATTGCAGGTTTGGCTCCCGTTATTGTTTTCGATAGTGATGGTGCTTGGAATGATCGTCGGATACAAACTGCGGGAGAACTCAGGAATTAAAAATTTTTTTACAATAAGCAATAAAAGTCCGATGCAGGAAGTATTGGACCTGATTAGATTACGGTATGTTGATAAGGTGCCTGTTGACTCTATTGGCGATCGTGCCATTAACCACCTGCTTCATCAGCTTGATCCACATTCAGTGTTTATTCCTGCTTCCGACATTGACTATGTTAATGATGATTTAAGAGGCAACTTCAGCGGTATAGGTATTGAGTTTCAAATGTTTTATGACACGGTAAATGTATTAAACGTACTACCCGGTGGTCCATCGGCTAAAGCCGGGCTTCTTATTGGTGACAAATTTATCAAGGTAAATGACAGTATTACTATTGCTGGCAAGCACCTTCAAGCCGAAGACATCAGGAAGCTGTTACGTGGCGAAAACGGAAGCCCGGTGAAACTAACGGTAATGCGAAACGGGCAACTGGTACCTGTTACCGTTAACAGAGGTACCATCGCTGTTCCTTCGGTGGACGCATCCTATATGATTACGCCTGTTACCGGTTTTATACATATCAATAAATTTGCTGAAACAACCTACCCCGAGTTTATGCAGGCGCTTGAAAAGTTAAAGGCACAGCACCTGCAAAAACTAATTCTTGATTTGCGTGGAAACGGCGGAGGACTGCTGACCCAGGCAGTAAACATTGCCGATGAGTTTTTGGATGAAAACAAACTGATTGTATATACTGAAGGAAGCCATGTTTCCCGTAATGAGTACCGGTGCAAGCGACCCGGTTTGTTTGAACAAGGTGAATTGGTACTGCTGGTTGATGAAGGTTCTGCAAGCGCCAGCGAAGTACTCAGCGGTGCGTTGCAAGACTGGGACCGGGCAACCATTGTTGGACGTCGTACTTTTGGTAAGGGTCTTGTGCAGGAGCAGTTTGAACTGAGTGACGGCTCCGCCCTTAGGCTAACAGTGGCCCGTTATTATACACCGTTGGGAAGGAACATTCAGAAGCCATACACAGAGGGTTATGAAAAGTATGAAGAAGAGGTAAATCAAAGGTTTCACAATGGCGAGGTATTAAAAGGAGATACAACAAAAAAGACGGGTCGTGCATTTAAAACGCCAAAAGGCAGAGTGGTGTATGGGGGTGGTGCCATTACGCCCGACGTCTACGTTCCTTTCGATACAGCAAGTATGAGTAAAGAGGTGATAAAGCTGTTTTTTAAAGGCACGCTCAGCAATTTTATTTACACGTACTACATTAGTCACAAGCAGGCTTTTAAACAGTATGCAAAAACGACTCAACTGGCCGCAGACTTCAAAGCAGGCGAGCCTGAATGGAATGCCCTTAAAAATTTTGCAACAAGAGACTCTATTAATGTTGATAAAGCGACTGCTAAAGACAAAGCTTATATAATAAAACGTATTCCTGCTCTTGTTGCCCGTCAGATGTGGAGGTATGAGGGATATTATGAAGTCATGAATCAGTCGGACGATTTTGTGCAGAAGGCCCTGGGAGTATTGAAATGAGCCGTAGTCGATCATCTCTTACAACTGAGCCAATGTTGCAAGATTGCGGCTTCTAAAAAGTTTTGAACGAAATGCCTGATGCGCAATCTGCCTCAGGCATTTTTTAATTAAAGGTTCTTGCTTTTCAGTGGCTTATCACTTGCATTTATCTGATTTCGCGGATTGCAACGGGGTCCATGTCTGTATAGTTGTAATTCTCGCCAGCCATCCCCCATATAAAACCGTAGTTAGCGGTACCGCAACCTGAATGAATGGACCATGGGGGTGAAATAATTGCTGAATTGTTTTGTAAGATCATATGCCTTGTCTGCTGCGGTTGGCCCATAAAATGAAAAACAACCTGCCCTTCAGGCACATCAAAATAGAAGTAGGCTTCCATTCTGCGGGTGTGGGTGTGGCAAGGCATCGTGTTCCATACGCTACCCTTATCAAGAACTGTTAAGCCCATTACAAGTTGGCAACTTTTTATTCCTTCTGAATGGATGTATTTATAAATTGTTCTTCTATTAGAGGTAGCAGCATCGCCTATAGTCGCAGGCGTAGCCTCTTCTTTACACAATTTCCTGGTCTCATAAGTCATGTGAGCAGGCGCCGAAAGCAGATAGAATAGAGCGGGACTGCCTTGTTCTTTACTCCGAAAAGTTACCCTTTTGACCCCCTTGCCAATATAGAGACAATCAAGCTTCGATAAATTGTATGACTGACCATCTGCCTCAACAGTTCCGCTTCCACCGATATTGATGATACCCAACTCTCTTCTTTCCAGAAAAAAATCTGCTCTCAGTTCGGGGTGTGTGTCTAAAAACAAAGCTTCATTTACTGGTTTTACTCCACCAATAATTACCCGGTCGTAATGGGAATACACTAGCTTTACCTGATCATCCGCCATTAAATTTTCAACCAGAAAATTTTGACGCAATTCTTCTGTATCCATCTTTTTTGTCTCACGTGGAGAGCTTTCAAACCTTACTTCCATATTATAGATTTTAATAAAGATCAAAAATAGACAGCAGCTATAACAGCGAGGTTTTTTTATTCGTTGTAAACCAGGTATTCAAGGTTAATGTACTCGTTGGTAAACAAATTACTGTGTTTCATTCCACAGCAAAGCTGCCCCAAATACCCCTGCACTATCACCTAATACCGGTTTACAGATTACAGTGGAAACTTTCCCATTGTTGAAAATGTATTTTTTAATCCGTTCGTACCCTTCAGTATACAATAACTCTATGTTTCCAACCCCGCCGCCCACTACAATCAAATCAGGATCTATTACATTTATAAGTGTTGAAACGGCTTTTGCAAAGTTTTCAACTAAACGATTGATAGTTGCGGTTGCAGCATGATCTGCACCCGCAACATGCAGGTTCAAAATTTCAAGGAGACTTTTGTTGGTTGCGGTTTCATTGGCGTAGAATTTTTCAAGCGCTGGGCCTGCTATTACCGTTTCTACACAGCCTCTTTTGCCACAATAACATTGCGCTCCATTTTCTTCAAGAATGTTGTGTCCCCACTCACCCCCGATGCCATGACGACCGGCTATAATTTTTTTATTTACCACCAACCCTCCGCCTACACCAGTACCCATGATAATACCAAAAACCACGTCTGCATTTGGGTGGCTTCTGCCTGCACCTAACAACGTTTCGGAAAGGGCAAAACAGTTTGCATCATTTGCAAGTTTAACGGGTACACCAAGAACAGCTTCCAGATCGCAATGCATCGGTTTACCATTCATGCAAGTAGTGTTACAGTTTTTCATCAACTGTGTGTCCGGCTCCAGCACCCCAGGCGTAGCGAAGCCAATATGAACAGGACTTTCGTTCGCCTCGTGTTTTGTAATGTCAACTAGTTTTTTTACTTGCGAAAGAATGTGCTCGTATCCTTTGTGCGTCTCGGTTGGTATACGTTTGCGCACTACTACGTTTGTACCCCCATCTACAACGATACATTCGATTTTTGTACCTCCCAGGTCAATGCCCCATGCTTTCATTTGGAAGCCGTTTTTTTGTTGCTAAAAAACCTGATTTTAAATTGCCTGATTTCTTAATTAAACGAGCCGCGGTTAGTGCTCCTTTACTAATTTTCTTTCCAGTTGTTCAAGTGATACGCCCTTTGTTTCCGGAACTTTTGTTAATACCCATATCAGTTGCAATACCATCATAAAAGCAAAAAAGGCAAAAATAGGCCAGGGATTATCTTTAAAAATTCCATTCTGAGAGTCTAAAAACACAGGACTTATCAACGTGATGATCGCAGCAAATATCCAATGAACACTTGCACCAAATGATTGTCCGGTCGCCCTTATTTTATTTGGAAAAATTTCTGATATAAAGACCCAGATAACCGCACCTTGCCCAACCGCATGAGAAGCAACGAAAAGCAGCAAAAACACTATTAAAAAGCCAGGACCGGAATGGGAATAAAAAGCCCAGGCAACGATAGAAAGGCTGACGATATAACCGAACGACCCAATAGTTAATAACGTTTTTCTTCCGGCTTTGTCAATCAGGTAAAGGCCAACAAAAGTGAAAATCAAATTGGTGCCCCCAATAGCAATAGAATTTAGCAGTGACTCTTTCGATGCCAAACCTGCTCTTTCAAGAATTTCGGGTGCATAATAGAGGATAAAGTTGATGCCCGACAACTGGTTAAAAAAGGCCACCATAAAGGCAAGCCAAATAATAGTTTTATACTTAGCACTAAAAAAACCAGACGCGTGCCCTACCGATGCTTCATGCTGAATACTTGCCTTAACAGAAGCAATTACTTCTTCCACGTTCGAAACACCCAACCTCAGTAACACTTTTGCAGCCTTTGTCAAATCATCTTTTTGTGCAATCAGCCAACGTGGGCTCTCGGGAATACTTATAACCATAACAGTGTAAATAAGTGATGGAACAGCCATTACACCCAACATCCAGCGCCATGAATTAGCTCCACCCATACCTGCAAAGAAATAATTGGAAAGAAAGGCAATTAAAATACCAAACACAATATTGAATTGATACATGGCACCAAGACGACCTCTTGTTGCAGGGGTTGAAATTTCTGATATATAAGTTGGAGCAGCAACAGATGATATGCCAATACCTACCCCACCGATAAAACGAAAAAATGAAAAAATGTACGGGTCTGGAGCTAAAGCCGAACCTAATGCCGATACGCTAAACAACACTCCAATCCATAACAGCACTTTTTTTCGTCCGAATTTTTCTGTGGGAGCTCCTCCAAATATCGCCCCTACCACGGTGCCCCACAAGGCCATCGACATTATAAAAAGGCCATGAAACCATGGCGAAGTATGCCAAAGGTTCTTTATTGGAAGATTGGCTCCTGATATAACAACGGTATCAAATCCAAAGATGAAACCGGCAAGGGCGGCGATGAGAGAAATGCCAAAAAGATTACCTGAACCTTTAACGGACACATTTGAAATTGTTTGATCGGTGGCAAGTTGCATGTTAGTTGGTTGAATGGGTAGCGTTAGATGTTTTAATCATCTAAATGTAGGGTAAAAATTAATTTAAACCCGCCTATGGTTGCAAACGAATAGTAGCTATGACGACAGTTGTTTGCGTACGGCTTTTACGTTGTAGGCGATTACCAGGTAAACGAAGGGCCATGAAATACCCCACGATAAAAAGGTTGCCCACTTCATGGCGCTTACGGTTTTTGTATTTCCGTTTGCTACATTCGGAACTTGCAAAAGCAGGCTAAGAACTACGACGTCGACCCTCTTGATGTCATTGTACTTTGTGTACCCTTTACATACTTTTTCAATTCCACAGTTAAAATAGCAGGCAGCAAAAATTATCTGCAAACTCCATTGCTTCGCCTATGTCGCCAGTAGAGCATGTTACCTGTTGGTCAACGTAAACTGCGGCAGGAAAAGCTGTTTTCCATTTTGCATAGCTGACTCGTGCGCAAGAATACCTACGCAGGTAATGTTTGCAGATTGGCGTGCATTTGGAAACGGCTCGCGCTTTTGATGAAGGGCGGAAAGAAATTCATGTACAAGGTGCGGATGAGAACCACCATGTCCTGATCCCTGAATAAACGACAGGTGTTGCTTGCTGTCAGCATCGTACACGCCGCCGGTTGTAAAAGGTTGTATGGCTTCTGGCAACAGGTGGGCATAATCAGGGATTTTTACCTTTTCCGGCTTTTCTCCGGTATGTATCACCGATTCTTCGTGCTCTACTAACGTCCATTCAAACGTCTTCTTTGAGCCGTACACGTCAAAGCTTTCGCGGTATTGGCGGGCGGTGTTAAACAGAGAACGGTGAACCTCTGCTGCAAGGTCAGAGTCTTTAAATTTAATATGGCAACTTTCGATGGCAAAAGGCGAGCCGTACTTGCTTACAAGGTTCTCATCAATTCGACCTGAACCGTAGCAAGATACATGTTCGGCGTCTGCTTTTGCCAAAGCAACAACAGGGCCGACGCAATGGGTAGCATAATGCATTTGAGGCAAACCTTCCCAGTAGCCTGGCCAGCCTGCCATTTCCTGCTGGTGAGAGGCGCGAAGAAACTGAAGTCTACCCATTTCACCCCTTTCATACATTTCTTTTACAAACAAAAACTCGCGACTATATACTACTGTTTCCATCATCATATATGTCAATCCTGTTTCTTTCACGGCTTCCACAATTTGCCTGCATTCTTCGACGGTGGTAGCCATTGGAACCGTGCAAGCCACATGCTTACCAGCCCTTAGTGCAGCAATTGACTGTGATGCATGACTTTGAATGGGTGTGTTAATGTGAACAACATCAACATTAGCATCCTTCAACAACTCGTTGTAATCACTGTATCTCTTGTTAATACCA
>JALYZZ010000110.1 GCA_030948675.1 Bacteroidota bacterium
CCGGACCTCCTTCCAAATACAACACCTTTTTGCCTGGCCACCTGCTTACCAGCTTCCGTTCTTTCCTTGATCTGCTCTCGTTCCTGCTCAGCAATCACCGACATCATATAGCTAAACATCTTAAACGCAGCATTTACCTTACCATTTACCTTACTGCTTAAATTCATATTTTGAATGTGGACGTTAACATCGTGTTCTTCACATATTTGAAGGGTTGTCAATGTATCATAAGCATTACGCCCCAACCGAGAAAACTCTTCGACGAATAAATCCGAAATTTTGAGCGCTTTTATCAGTTTTAATTAATACTTCCTGCCCCCTTAGGCCGCTTCGCAAATGCAACCGATCCGCTAATTTGTTCCTGTATAATGAAATTAAAATTTATGAGCAAAAAATAAGAGACAGGACAAAACAACTGATTGCGGCGAACGCTCAATTAGAAAAAATTAATGTAGAATTAGAGCAATTTACACATGTTTCCAGCCACGACTTGCAGGAGCCTCTACGAAAGATAAGGCTGTATTCGAATATGGTAGTGAATCAGAGTTCTCAGGATCTAGACGTTGCTACTAAAAAGCATATTAGCAAAATAAAAGAAAGTGCCGGGAGGATGTCTAATACTCTAACAGCATTACTTGACTACATAGAGTTAAAAAATGTTGCAGTATTTTCTGAAGTAGACCTAAACACGTTAATTGCAGGTGTCTTAACGGATCTTGAAGTAGTGATCGCTGAAAAGGGGGGACAAGTAATACTTGATAAGCTTCCTGTTATTCAAGCAATCCCTCACCAAATTCAACAGTTTATCTTCAATATCATCAATAATGCGGTTAAATTCTCAAAAGCAGCAGTGCCACCGCAAATTTCAATAAAGGCAGATCAAATTTATAGTACTGATACTAACCCTGATATCGACAAAAATAAGCCGTAATGGCAAATTATTGTAAAAGATAACGGGGTAGGATTGGACCAAAGATCCTCTGAAAAGATATTTAAAATGTTTCAAAGATTACATGCTAAAACAGCTTATGCCGGAACTGGAATTGGCCTTTCACTTTGCAAAAGAATTATTGAAAACCACAAAGGATTTATTTGGGCAGATTCGGTAGTTGATGAAGGCTCTGAGTTCTATATTCTTCTACCCGTTTCTTCTACCGATTGTTTTTCAGGTATTTAGAGAGTGTATTAAGGCGTATTTTATCAAAGAGGTAATATGTAATTTTTTTTACTATACCCCCCTGCCAGAAATAGTGCTGATAATGTAAAATTTTCGGAAACAACAATCCGTTATATTAAAAAGCATTCTATGAAAAGTATTTTTATTAATCGGGAAAGGAAATTGGCCAAAGGAGATTTCGCAATGCTTAAAAAGCAATACAAGGGATCTTTCCCTGATGTTCCTACTCGAATGGCATTAAAAGTTGAGACTATCAAGGATGGCATTGCAACAGTTGTATTTATAAATTATGAAGCAAATGAAATTTGTAAGCAAGTGGTACCTGTTTCAGCTCTATCCAGTAGTTTGTAAAATTATAAAAACGATAACTTGACCGGGAACTTTTATTAAGTGCAAATTATAAAGAGACTTTATTTAGGAGTATTTCGATATCGGTTTGTTGTTGAAAGCGGCAGGAACCGTAAGCTCAGCAAAGTAATGGAGTCAAATTGGGTTTATGTAACAATGAGGGCTTTCGAAATTTGAAGGCTAGTTTGAAGCAGAAGCAATGCATAGTCTGATCACTCCCAATTTGAGTAAGCTCTACACTAAATAAAACGAATACCATTACTATTGAGGGAAGTATAATGAAATAGCTGTTCCAATACCTGCTTTGCTCTCCGCGGTAATGTAGCCATAATGGCTTTGCATAATTTTCCTGCATAGGGCCAGTCCTACACCTGACCCGCTATATTCACTATTGTCATGCAGGCGTGTAAATACTTTAAAAATGCTCTCCTTATGCTGATTGTCAAAGCCAATGCCATTATCCCTTACTACTATTTTATAAAAAGTATCAGTAAATTGAACTTCCTCTGGCACGGCGTCTGCTTCACTATAATCTATGGTTATATAGGGATTTGTATCCGCTTTTGAAAACTTCAATGCATTCCTTATCAGATTTACTAGTAACTGCTGCAAAAGAAAAGCAATACCTTTTACCGTTGGCAAGTCGGTGTATTCTATGACGGCCTTTTTTTCATTTATTTCGAAGCTCAGCTCATCAATTACGCTCTTAACCAGATCACTAAAACTGACAGGTTTAAATTTATCTTCTACATGACTTAGCCGCGAATAGGACAAAACATCTGCAATTAATTTTTGCATACGATTTGCTGACTCACTCATTTTTTTTACAGAGTTTAGAATAATACCTGATGTGCCTTCTTGGTCTTCATCTAAAATTCTGGAGGCAAACACCTGGATCTTTCGTAAAGGCTCTTTCAAGTCGTGTGAACCTATCCAGTTAAGGTTTTCAAGCTCTGCATTGGCTTTTTTTAATTTCTCGCTTAGCTTCCTGTATTTCAATTCTTCTTTGCTCAAAAACATCATATGCACGTGTTTTTGCATTGCGTTTGCAAAGTTGGCCGCAGCAATCACCTCTGGCTTTTGCCATTGATTACTCTCACACTTTTTAACCTCTTTCCATAACTCAAATGATTTACGCGGCGATAAACCTTTTTCATCTTTGATAATAGCTTTCTCCGGATTGCCTGCCCAATGTACTTCCTGCAACGCCTCTGCCCTGCACCAGATGATACAATTGTTTGGACCGCTTCCTAAAGAATGAAATATGATACCTGATATTGAATTGCAGAATTTGTTTCCATCAGGATATAACTTAGAAAGATTTGAAGTGCTGAAACCGGTTGGAGAACTATAAGTCTGAAGCCAGTTAATCAATTTTCTTATTTCATCAGCGGGGAGCACTCTTCCCTGGCTGTAAATCGTATCATCTATGGCAATAATAACACTGGTAGCATTTGTAACGGTTAGTAACTCCGGTTGTTGTACAATCTTCTCGAAACTGAGACTATTTGAAGAAAATACGTATGAGAGTAATTGATCAAGTGCCTTATTTACTTTTTTTGCAACTTCATATTCTTCTGAAGCTTGCCGTACAGTAATCTGGGAGGTCAAAAAGTGTCCCTGCAGTTGAGCAGCTATTCTTGTATTGCTGCGTATGTATTTAGGTGAATAATGATGACATGCAATTAAGCCCCACAACCTGTTTTCATGCATGAGGGAAATGGTTAGTGTAGCGCCAACCCCCATGTTATTCAGGTATTGAATGTGTATAGGAGATACACTGCGCAAGCTTGAAAGACCTAGGTCAAGATTTTTATTTGGAGCGTCGTCTATGGTATAAATGGGTACCGGAGCATAATTTACATCAACAATCAGCCTTAGTAAATTCTTTATGTATAACTCTCTTGCCTGAACCGGAATATCAGTATGGGGATAATGTAAACCCAGAAAAGGTTCGATACTTTCAATTTTGCTTTCCGCGAAAATTTCCCCATTATAATCCTCATCAAAGCGGTAGATCATAACACGATCATAACCTGTTATGGCTCTTGTTTCATCTGCAATCGACTGACATAGCATTTGCAGCGTATGGGCCTTCTGTATATAAGAAGTAAACTGCTTTGTTTGCTGGTAGATGTCTGCAATAAGTAAGTTCGCGGTAGAAACAGGCTCTAACTCGACGATATATAAGTTGGAGTTTGTTTGAATAGTACAGGTAAAAGATTTACCAGCCAGTTCTATTTCGTGCGGTGCTCTGTATGAATGGTCATTTACAGAAATATAATTCTTTAAGCTCTTTGTTTCTGCTTCGCCAAATACAACTTCAAAGCTTTTACCCAATAATTGTTCATGCCTTTGTCGTGTAAAGTCAAAAGAATTACCACTACAAAAGTCAATGGTTAAATCATCTATTTTTAACCCTAATAAAAAACCATGCGGTTGAATGCTTCCAGGTATATGTATGGGTTCATGTTCGCAGTTAGTGAGGTTAACCAAATCACGGTTAACTATAGCTTTAAATTTCATAAACTAACTTGTTTGTTTCTAAAAAATCATAAATAGAACTGAAAGCATATTCAGCACCTTGTATTGCTTCGTCTTCACAATTATTTTCGGCAACATACATTGAAAACTTTAAAAGAAATTCCTTCCAAAAACCGAAAGTATTGTTACCATAATCCGCTATATATTTTGCACCATAACTATCAGAATAACCTAAAGTGCGATGTATGTGTCTGTAAATAACTTTGCCGCCAAGTTTAGAGCCTTTCATTACATACATATAACCCCAAGCAAATGGTATAGATATCATTTCGTCTGGTATCGTATACTCTTTCATCACAAAGCTTTTTGCGGCAGTATTCCCATCAATACTGTAAAAATCGTCTGAAATAAGTTGTGACGCCTTTGTATGTTCCAATTCGGGAAATATATCGGCTAACCGGGTTAGAACCTTGGTCTCGTAAACTTCTTCAATTTTCTTCATGAAAAGAAGGTAATAGTAGTATTGAAGGGGCGTGACAACGGGTGCCATTATAGCAGAAAGTAATGCTTGCGATTCCAGACGAAGATGAAGCTCAGCAGTAGAATCTTTTATTTTGTGAGTAAAGGTGGAGGCTTTTGTGTCCATAGTTGCATTTCAGTTAAATTACCAATTGGATAATTGCAATTAGCCCCTGTAAACGAATTCTTTGTCTGAAGGAGCGAACGTGTCCCAATTTATTGAAAGACTATGTTTAATCGCCTTTTTTAGGGAACTAAAAGAGGATGGTTTGGGAATGTAAAGGTTTGCACCTAAATCACGCGTCGTATTGATGGCCGTTTGGTCATCGGAAGTAGAAAAAATGATAACTGGCAGATATTTAGTACGCTCTGATTTCTTTATTTCCTGTAAAACTTCAAAACCATTTTTTATCGGCATATTCAAATCCAAAAATATAAAATTTGGATAAGGAGGTGGGTTATTTAAAAGACGGATTAATTCATCTCCATTACCCTGTGTTATTACTTCTAAAGACTCTGAGACTTGATGGGCGGCATCTATGAATAGGTCGCGGTCATCAACATCGTCATCAGTATAAAAAATCCTGGTTGCTTCAACAATCATTGGTTACGAAGGTATATCTCTTTTCTGCGATT
>JALYZZ010000136.1 GCA_030948675.1 Bacteroidota bacterium
GGATAAATGAAAGTCATTAAAATCTGCCTAAATAGTAAAATTGGTTTCGTTAAAACATCCCAACTATTAAATCTCATAAATCTGCCAAGGTAGATACCAAAAGCACAGGAGACAATTGCCACCAGTATCATAACGTTCACAACAAGGGCTGACAGACACCGGGCTAGGAAGGCTTCTACTTGTAATAACGAAACAATTCCGATAATTAAGCCGTTCCATGCTGCAGCGGTTACCAGTAACAGATCGTACCACTCAGGCACCGGTGGTCTGGCGGCAAAATGAAATATATCCGTAACGATATAAGGGGCATTTGGTAAAAACAAAAGCCACCAAATCAGCAGAAAAGCAGCAAAAATGTTCAACTTTTTTAACCGCGTTAATTGCCGGCTTATTAATAAGGGTATTACTGCAAGGAAGAAATTCCAGAGGTAAAAAGCAAACTGCCGCTCATTAAAATGCAAAAATCTAAATGCTAATAAGGCGATTGTAAATGACAGGGAAAGAAATAATGTTTTTTCTATGTTGCGCCACGGTTTGCTCATATAACATGTAAGATTTTAGGTATAAAAATGATTGATCCAATAACTGCACTAAATACTGCCGCAAACAACACTGCCCCGGCAGAGATGTCTTTGATTGTTTTAACAGCAGGATGATATTTTGGGTGAACAAGGTTGCACAGTTTTTCAATAGCACTGTTAATCATTTCAAAAGAAAGAACAGTTGCTATACAGCCTAACACTACCATCCACTCTGCCATTGAAATATCTAAGAACCAGCCCAGCCCTATTACCAGTATGGCCAAACCCAACTGTATCCGACCATTTCTTTCGTGCCTGAAAAAAATAACCAATCCATTAAAAGCATGCACAAAGCCCTTCAAAAAATTCCTCATACTACAGATTTGCCGAAAATCTACTGTAATAAATGCAATCGATCAACTTGTTTTTTCTGCAATCCATTTCCACCAAAAGGCTGTACAGGTAGTGTAAACAAACAAATGATACAAATCGTCACTAACCGAATGGCCGGTTCTTACAATGGCAGCATATACAGGCACCAAAAAGGCAATCGCAAGTATGGTGATAGCAATGCCCATAAAAGTAATGGGTAAGTACAACCAGCCAAATCGTTTAAACCAAATAAAGTGCATGATTTTGACGATTTTATTGTTTAAAGTACTTCATAAGAAGTGGTTGACTATTTAGTTCCTGCCGCAAAGGCTAAAAGTGAATAGAGTGACAAGCAGCAAAAGTTTGTGTCTCCTATGACTGCGGTATCTGTTGTGCCGGGATCTATTAATCTAAAAGAATCAGTTCATCAATCTTATCATCTCTTCCAGCCCTTCCAGGTGCGCTTTAAAGGCTTTTTGGCCAACGTTCGTAACAGCATAAGTTGTATTGGTTTTACGGCCAATAAAACCTTTTTGCACCTTTACATATTCATTCTCTTCCAGCGTTTTTAAATGGCTGGCAAGGTTGCCGTCCGTTACCTGTATCAGTTCTTTTAACTCGTTAAAATTTACTTCATCATTTACCATTAGCGCGCTCATTATTCCCAACCGTATCCGGCTGTCAAATATTTTATTCAAATTTTTTATCGGGTTGTTCATCGCGCTTACTTGCCTCTGGCTTTAGCTATAAATATTGTCTGCAATCACTTTATTTCTTTCGTACTTATTTAGCATTACAACGCCATATACAATATGCAGGATGCCGAAGCCTACTGCCCAAAAGTATAGTCCCCATCCAATAAACCAACAACTTACTACCCCTAATATAATCTGGCAGTAGGCCAGATACCTAATCTCGCCCAGCGTGTATTTGCTTCCGTTTAAAAGTGCAAGGCCATAAAAAAGGAGGCATCCCGGTGCTATCACTCCATATGTTCCGGCTTGTATCAGCTTCAATAAAAATAGTCCGCCTGCAACCATTGGAACGCTAATGTTTATCAATAGTCTTCGGGCACTTGTTCCCCAAATGGGGGTGTTGCTTTTTCGGCTTCTGATATATGTAAATGCAAAGGCTGAAACAAAGGCAGCGATAAAAGTAAGTGCCGCTATTACAAACAATTTGTTTCCTATAAACGCTTGTACTGTGGCATAGCCATCGCTTGTATATCCGTGTTTTAACTCCTCCATGTCATTGTCAGCAGCAAACCTGCTACGACTGATAACATCGTTTGCAAACCATGCCCCAATAAGCGCGCACGTTCCGGCCGAAATACCACTCCAGCCGCTAAGTCCAATAAAGCGACTGCTGCGCTCCATCATTTGTTTGATGTCTTTTATAGTAGAAAGTTGTTCAGAAGCGTCAGTCATAAAAGTACTTTGTATTTCAAAGTAACAAAGATGTTTTTGCTGTACCAAACATTTAAAGTGAAACTTTTAAAAGACGAGTAATTATTTTGTGAAAATCAGAAGGAATTTATGTAGCCGACAGTTGTAATTCTTATTGTGCGGCCGTTGCGTCGCACCCTGCAACTTGAGGGAATCATATTGGTCAGCCTGGAGCCGTTATTAATAAGCATGAACAGCGGCGGAAAACCGTACTGAAGCTTAAGTCTATAGATGTTGACAGTTCATAGGCAACCAACAATAATGGAGCATATATAAACAATTTCTTCCTTGGTAATACTAAGCGGGGGAGCAATTCGCATGCAGTTAGGAGCAAACAAAAACCAGTCGGTGACAACACCTTTTTCTATGCATTTGTCTATTACTTGCTTGCATACTTCAAAACTTTCAAACTCTACTGCAAGCCAAAGACCCGCCGAACGGATGGCTTTAATTCTCTCGTGCTTCAGGTGTTTTAAAAACAACTGCTCTTTGTTCTTTACATCTTTAATCCATGCGTTTTTAATCAATACTTTCATCGCAGCCATTCCCGCAGCACAGCTAACCGGGTGGCCACCAAATGTAGTTATGTGACCCAGTACCGGATTGTTTGTAAGGCTGCTCATTAAACTTGTATCGGCAATGAAAGCACCCAGTGGCATCCCGCCTCCAAGCGCTTTACCTAGCAACAATATATCCGGAATAGCATCATATTGTTCAAAAGCCCATAAACTACCTGTTCGTCCAAAGCCTGCCTGTATTTCGTCAAAAATTAATAAAGCTCCCTGCTCTGTACATCTTTTACGCAACGCCTGTAACCATTGTTTTCCAGGACGATTAACGCCACTTTCCGCCTGAACCGTTTCAATGATAACACAAGCAGTGGTACTGTCAACAGCTTCAATTAGTTCATTGCTGTTATAATCCAGGTGATATACATCCGGCAGCAACGGCCTGAAAGCATTGCGCCAATATTCGTCCCCCATTACGCTTAAGGCGCCCTGGGTACTTCCATGATAGGCTTTATGACAGGCAATTATTTTAGACCTGCCTGAAACTCGTTTAGCGAGCTTCATGGCACCTTCAGTTGCTTCTGCACCACTGTTGGTAAAGTAGACACAATTTAAAGAGGAGGGGAGGTTGTCGGTTAAAAGCTTTGCATAAGCTACCTGCGGTGTTTCTATAAATTCGCCGTACACTATCAGGTGCATGTATTGGTCCACCTGTTCTTTAACCGCTGTAATAACTTCAGCATTGCTGTGG
>JALYZZ010000147.1 GCA_030948675.1 Bacteroidota bacterium
TAATTACTCTATCCCCGGCGTTTTAAAAAATGCCATCGACTGGGCATCAAGAGGGACAGATTCTCCTATGGCCAACAAAGCTGTTGCCCTCATGGGCGCTTCAGGTGGCATGTGGGGAACAAATAAGATGCAAGTTGCTTTTCATCCGGTTTTCCAATTTTTAAATATGCGTGCTGTATATAAACCCGAAATTTTGATTAGTCAGGTAAACAACAAGCTGGATCAGGATGGAAACCTGGTGGATGTGTCGACAAAAGAATTGATGAGAAAACAATTGCACGAATTAAAAGACCTTGTATTACAATTGCGAACAGCAAGATAACCGCTCATTTTTATGAACAAACTTAGCGCCGGACTATTATTGTATAACTTGTCTCAGCAACCAGGTATAAAGGTCTTCCTTGTCCATCCGGGTGGGCCTTTTTTTAAAAATAAGGATGAAATGGTGTGGAGCTTGCCAAAAGGTGAGTATGTCGAAGGAGAGGATCCATTATTAGCGGCAAAAAGAGAATTTAAAGAGGAAACCGGAAATGATGCGCCGGAAGGTACATACGTGGCTTTGCAGCCACTAAGAATAAAGTCTGGAAAAGTGATTGCTGCATGGGCAATACAAGCTGAACCAACAATAGATTTTGTAAAAAGCAATTTATTTGAAATGGAATGGCCGCCCAAATCGGGCAGACGTCAGGAATTTGCTGAAGTTGATAAAGCCCAATGGTTTACGCTGCAAGAAGCAAAACGAAAAATAAATAGCGGCCAGGTAGCTTTTTTAGAACAGTTGGAGGAATTAATACGAACTGTGCATTAAGTATTTCCTTAGAAATTGGTATGAATAAAGACGAAAATTGTTTACTGTAAAATGTAGGAAAATAAACAGCGTTAGCAGTATTTCTATCATTCATCTTCCTGCAGTTCCGTTTTCATTTCTTCGGAAAGTGTAAGCAATACCTTATCAATCCTGTTGCCGTCCATGTCAACTATTTCAAGGCGAAACCCATTCCATTCTAAGGTTTCGCCCGTATTTGGTATAGTCCTTAATTGATGAAGAATAAACCCCGCAAGTGTGTTGAAGTCGTGCTCGCCTTCATTCATGTATTCGGTTTTTTCAAACTTGCTTAGGAAGTCATAAAAGGGAATCTGCGCATCGATAAGATAGGTTCCATCCTCTCTTCCTACTATTTCATAATCATCAGCATCGGTTGGGCCAATGTCACCCACAATTGCCTCCAGGATGTCATTCAGTGTCATCATGCCTTCCACGCTTCCATACTCATCAACTATAAAACAAGAAGTAGCCTGCACCTGCTTGAACCGCTCTAACACCTGGTAAACAGAGTTATTCTCCGGCACAAATAAACCTGACTTCATCAAGTCTTTCAGTAGAATACTGTCGTTTGCCAGCATAATATCTTTGATTGAAACAATTCCCTTGATATTATCGATTACTCCCTCGCATAGCGGGTAGGTGGTGTGCACCACTTCGCGCATCTTTTGCTTAATGTCTGCTACTTTGCAGTGTACGTCCATCCATACAATATCACTGCGGTGAGTCATTAAGGAGGTAATGTTTCTATCGCCAAGATGAAATACTCTTTCAATAATCTCTTGTTCTTTTTCTTCTATAGCACCCGTCTCAGTACCTTCATTAATAATTGCTTTTATTTCCTCTTCCGTCACCGGCGAGTCGTTAGGAGTTATCTTAAAAAGTCTTGAGATGATGTTTGTGCTTTTGCTTAAGAGCCAAACAAAAGGAGAGGCAATTTTCGAAATCAATTGCATTGGAGTCGACACCCATTTTGCTATTGCTTCAGGTTTTGAAAGCCCTATTCGCTTAGCGGTCAGTTCGCTGATAAGGGATAAATAAGTGATACAAAAAACAACTATTACTGTAGCTGTAGAGTTTTGATAAGGGTTGAGCCAGTGAAACTGATTTAAGACACTTACAAGACTGTTTTTAATATTATCACCGGAAAAAATACCTGTTAAAATCGACATTAAAGTAATGCCAATTTGGATGGTTGATAAAAAAGTATCTGGATGATTGGCCAGTGCCAGTGCTTTTTTTGCCTGCTCATCGCCCTTGTTTGCCTGCACCTCCAGTCTCGTTTTGCGCGATGATACTACAGCAATTTCCGCCATCGCAAACACACCATTCAATAATATTAATCCAAGAATTATAAAAACTTCCGTCATTTTACTTTGTTGCTGCAAAACTACGCATTCAACCTTGTTTTCGGTTATATTATAAAAAGTACGCCAATGAAAGCCACCCGATTTTACCTAAATCAATTATCTTTGCGGCCTTTATGGCAAAAACAAAAAGAATAGCAGTTATAGGTGCCGGGCCGGCTGGATTAACCGCTGCTTACTTGCTAAGTAAGGCAAACCAGGAAGTGGTTGTGTTTGAAAAAGATCCGAAATATGTTGGTGGAATCTCGCGCACCGAATCTTACAAAGGATACAATTTTGATATTGGCGGTCATCGCTTTTTTTCCAAGTCAAAAGAAGTAGAAGACTTTTGGACAGAAATTTTAGGAGACGATTTAATTGACAGGCCCAGAAGTTCAAGAATTTATTACAACAAGAAATTTTTTGCATACCCCTTAGCAGCAATGGAAGCTTTGACCAAACTAGGTGTTGTTGAGTCTGGCTTATGTGTTGCAAGCTATTTACAAGCCAAAGCGTTTCCAATAAAAGACCCAAAAAATTTTGAAGATTGGGTAACAAACCAATTTGGAAAAAGGCTGTTTAACATCTTTTTCAAAACCTATACAGAAAAGGTGTGGGGTACGCCTTGTAAAGAGATTTCTGCTGACTGGGCGGCACAACGAATTAAAGGATTATCGCTGTCATCAGCTATTAAAAACGCATTATTTAAGCCAAAGAATACGAGTAAAGATAAAGTGATCAAAACGCTCATCGATACTTTCCGCTATCCTAAATATGGACCTGGCATGATGTGGGAAGTTTGTGTTGAGAAGATTAAAAC
>JALYZZ010000148.1 GCA_030948675.1 Bacteroidota bacterium
CTTTACCTGTCAGCAACGCAAACCCGATACCTGCTTCATGCAACATCTTACCAATGATTTGCAGCATAACCACCCACTCCGAAAATATGATGACCTTGCCCGGACTATTTTGCAAATCCATTTTATCGGTCAGTATTTCTTTCAACTCAATTAGCTTAGGCGAGACGTGTGTTTCTTTATCAACCAGAAACACACTATCGCAAACCATACGCATGCCCAGCAGCGACAACATCAGCTTTTGCTGGTCATAGGGGGTAATGAATTTCTTTTTTAGTATTCCTGCAATTGACTTTGCATAACTTGCATGAATGCTTTGTTGTTCTTCATGCAGCGACACAGGTACGGTTATTTGCGTAATGGTAGGCAGTTCATCAAGCACTGTCCTTTTTTCCCTGCGAAGCAATATTGGCTTCATGCGTTCGTATAAATGCTGAAGATTATAGTAGCCTGTTATTTTATTACGGTTTTTTTCATCGAAAAAACAGTGCTGGTAACTGAACTCCCACAATGGAGCAAGATAGTCCGGGTCAACGAACTGCACTATGGAATACAGGTCGCTAATCCGGTTTTCAATAGGTGTACCTGTGATAACCAGTGAATGCTTTTTGGCTAACTGCTTTATGTTTTGAGCAGTGATAGTAGTAAAGTTCTTTATCTTTTGCGCCTCGTCTAAAACAACAAAATCGGGTTCTGTTCTGTTGATCGCGTTAAGGTCGCGCAATACGGTTTCGTAATTTATGATAAGGAAGTATGCCTTGCTTTTGCGATACCTGGCTGCACGTTCAGATGGTAAGCCATCCACAACTTCTGCTTCTTCATCACTAAACTTTTCTATCTCTTTTTTCCATTGCTCTTTTAGGGATGCCGGACAAACAATAAGGGTTCGTTTAAAACCAAATATCTTTTTTTTCATTACGGCAGCGCCAATTGCCTGAATGGTTTTTCCAAGCCCCATCTCATCAGCAATTATGCAGCCTTGCTTAAAAGTTGCAAAGCTTACTCCCTTCTGCTGGTAGGGAAACAGTGTTGTTTTCAGCAAGCTAAAATCCAAAGTAGTTGTTTGCTCCAGTTGCCGGAGCGCTTCTTTATCCCAAGCCTGTTTTACTTTTTCCTCTACTTCTGTGCGGATTACTATTTCAGGTATAGCTTCAGCAGATTGTATGAAGGATAAAAAATCTTTTTCACATTCCGGCTCTATGAAATTTTTACCTCTAAAATGTTTTTTAATCAGTGCATCAATTCGTGCAGGCAATGGATGCGGGTAATGCCAGGTGATTTTATAGTCGTTTAACGGGTCGGTATAAATTTCAACATAGGGGAAAGCCTTCGATAGCTTTTTGTACAGCTTTTCATCTTCTTTCAGCTTGCTGAAGGCATACATAATATGCTTGGTGGTGCCAAGCTTATTCGTTTGCCAGTCGGGGTTATTGATGTATCCCGTTTCATTTTCAAAGTCGCGAAGCAACACGTAATACTTCGTGCCTTTCTCGTTCACCAGTTCATGCTCACCATAAATGTTGCTGGCAAATTTAATCTTGTACGATGCCTTTGCAGCTTTCTCCCGCCGCTCTTCAAGCACCCGTTTTATCATGCCCTGCCGGGTATAAGCTTTGCCTTCGCCAATTGTTTCGGCGGGCAGTTTTAGTTCTTCCTGAGCCTGCAAAAGTGCTGCTATTGACGGTGCATTCCACTCTGTATGTTTATTGTTATTTAAACACAACATATCGCCTTCATGCAGCTTCAGCGCTATTTCTTCCTGGTTACCATCATTGTCGTTTTGCACCAGCATATCAATGCGGTTCTTCGACCTGCTAAGCACCTGGCACCAGCCTTCGTTATAGATGTTCTTCGCTTCAATAATTGTATTGGAAGAAATACCGTTATTAAAAATCTTTTCTATTTTATCACTTATCTCAGTAAGCATAGCTGACAATTTTTTGTGTTATTTACCATTACAAACAAGGGTAAATAAACAGCTTAATTGAGATACGGTCATTTTATTTTTTCAACAATGTGGAAACTGAAAGACTCGGGTATAAAATTGATGTAAAACAAAAAAGTCCGGCAATTGCCAGACTTTACAGTTTTTTGAGTAACAGGATTAATAACGGTTGTATCCACCACCACTACCGCCAGTGCTTCCACCGCTACCGCCACCGCGATTGCGATTGAAACCACCGCCACCGCCGCTTCCGCCACGGTTAAATCCACCGCCACCGCCGCTGTCGCCGCCGAAGCTTCTCTTTTTAAATCCACCACCACCAGATCCGTCTTTTGGACGTGGTTGTGATTCGTTAACAACGATTTTGCGACCCATGATATCGCTTTCGTTTAACTGGCTGATTGCAGTTCGACCTGCTTCATCATCAGACATTTCTACGAAACCAAAACCTTTGCTACGGTTACCGTTGAATTTGTCGGTAACAATTTTTGAAGATACTACTTCGCCGAATGGAGTGAATAAATCGGCTAAATCCTGCTCAGTCATTGTCCAACTGAGGTTTCCAACGTAAATGTTCATTTGTAATAAATTAAGAAAATAAAAATAAAAAATCCATAATGAACACAGTGAACAATATACCAGAGAAACATTTACTTAAAACGTCCAGAGAA
>JALYZZ010000160.1 GCA_030948675.1 Bacteroidota bacterium
GGCGGGTGGTTATCATCTCATTTTCACAATTTGTGGATGTACTTATTTAATTGCGTGGATAATTATTCACCTTCTCACACGCAGGGCCGAAAAAATAAAAGTCGCTGAATTAAGATGAATTGAAACAGAAAAAACAAGAGTATTGCATATGAAAAAAAATGAATCGGAATTTTTGCAAGGGCGAAGAGATACGATGAAAAAAATTGCGTTAGGCTCTGCCGCCGGTCTGTTAGGTCTTTTTGAAAGTTCCACCGCAAGCGCACGAAAACCGGAAATACCCGAGCGATATAAAATTGGAATGGCACCGGTAAAAATAAGAAGCGTGAAAGCGATTGCAACTGCGCCCGAAGGCAGCAATCTGATAGTTGTAAAAATTGAGACCACCGAACCAGGTCTTTATGGACTTGGTTGCGCCACATTTACCCAACGGGCAGCGGCAGTTGTAACAGCAATAAACAGTTACTTGTCAGAGTTTTGTGTAGGTAAAGATGTTGACAATATAGAAGATATGTGGCAATCATTTTATGTTAGCTCTTACTGGCGCAATGGACCCGTTTTAAACAATGCCTTGAGCGGGCTCGACGAGGCCTTGTGGGATATAAAAGGCAAGCGGGCAAATATGCCTCTTTACCAGTTGTTGGGAGGCAAGAGCAGGTTCGCGGTAGAATGTTATGAGCATGCAGGAGGTAACAGCCCGGAAGCCATTGCTGCAGACGTGCAGAAATACATGGCGCAGGGGTTTCGGCACGTAAGGATACAGCAAGGTGGATATGGAGGAACAGGTGCAAACAGCCAGAGGCCTGATTTTAAAGGAGCCGGTTATGGGTATGAAGGTGATGCGTTTATGAGTGAAAGCGCCTATCTTAAATCTGTTCCAAAAATGTTTGAAGTAACGAGAAAGGTTTGTGGCGAAGACGTAGAGTTATTGCACGATATGCACGAGCGTGTATTGCCAATCAATGTTATTGACATGTGTAAACGCATAGAGCAGTATCGGCCATTTTGGATCGAAGACCCCCTTTCACCTGAAAATACAAACTGGTGGAAACAGCTTAGGGCGAGTACTACAGTACCATTTGCAATGGGAGAACTGTTTAATAATATCAACGAGTTTCTAGAGCCGATGACCAATCATTATTTCGACTACATCCGATGTCATGTATCGCAAATAGGAGGTATAACTCCGGCAATGAAGGTGGCAAGACTAGGAGAGTGGTTTAATGTGAGAACAGGTTGGCATGGCCCTGGCGATGTTTCGCCTGTTGGTCATTCAGCTCATGCTCATATAGACCTCGCAGTGTGGAATTTTGGCATTCAGGAAGCTGTTCATTTTTCAGACAAATTAAAAAGTGTTTTTACAGGATGTCCAACAATGAGTAACGGATATATGTCGGTAAACGAAGTGCCTGGCATAGGTGTAGACATTAATGAAAAGGAGGCTGCAAAATACCCGATAACAACAAAATCAAACTGGCAGGTAAGAAAGAGTGATGGTACTATCATAAGGCCTTAACCATTACAACTGAAGCATAAAGCGGTTGAAAGACATGCTGGATACAAAAAACAGTTAAGGAAAATCCGTTGAAAAGGCAGGCATCCTGTTGCGTAGTTAGTTGACAAGTTTAAAAAGAGCTGGCCTTTATGTAGTTATGATATTCATTGTGCTCGTACTAGTATTCTAATTTTTATTTGTTTATTTTGCCTGATACACTTTTAAAAAACACTCATAATATGATCAAGCTACAAGTTATTGGACACCTGGGAAAAGATTGTGTTGTAAATAATGTAAACGGTAAAAACGTAATTAATTTTAATGTAGCCCACGCTGAAAAGTTTAAAGACGCGCAAGGGATACAGCGGGATAAAACCATTTGGGTAGAGTGTGCTTACTGGACAGATAGAACAGCAGTAGCCCCCTATCTTAAAAAGGGAACTTTGGTGTATGTGGAAGGGCAACCAGATGTGCGTACATACACAACCAAAGAAGGCCAACCGGGTACATCTTTAAGCTTGCGTATTAGTTCGGTGCAGTTACTTGGCGGCAGAAACGATAGCCAGGGCGGTGAAACAGGTAGTAACAATTATCAAAATCAGCAGCCTTCAAATCAGCAGCCGTCTTACAACCAGCCGTCGATTCAATCAACAGGATCAGCGGGCGATATTACAGAGCCTATGGACGATTTGCCTTTCTAGCGGCTATTGCTAAAATATAAACACAAATTAGAGAGGATGGTACTTTATTGAGCCATCCTCTTTTAATTTGCACCACGTTTAATCGTTAACATGAAAAAAAATTTTCTACTTTTTGGTATCTTTTTTTTGTCACAATGTGTAGTTTTCGGGCAGCGGTTGGTAGACCTTGTTAATCCATTTATCGGAACCGGTGGACATGGACATACTTATCCCGGCGCCTCATTACCATTTGGTATGGTGCAGGTAGGGCCGGATAACGGATCTGAAGGATGGGACTGGAGCAGCGGATATCATTATTCTGATACTGTAATTGCAGGTTTTAGCCATACACATTTAAGCGGTACAGGCGTAGGAGATTTATGCGATATATCCGTTTTGCCAATGGTAGGTACTCCTGATACTGCAAACGTAACCAGCAACTTTTCACACAAAGAAGAAAGAGCCAGTCCCGGATTTTATGGAGTAAAACTGCGTAAGTTCAATGTGTATGCAGAAATGACGGCTTCTCTTAGAGCTGCCATGCACCGGTATGCGTTTCCTGCAACCAATAATGCTTCTATCAGGTTCAACCTCGGCTTTGCTATCAACACAGACAGAACCACGGAGAGCTACTGGCGAAAGGTAGACGACAGTACTTTTGTCGGTTATCGTTTTTCGACCGGATGGGCAAGAATTCAAAAAGTATATTTTGCCGTAAGATTAAGCAAACCGGTAAAAAGCACTACTGTGTTTGTTGATAAGAGACAGCAGGACATGACCGAGAACACGGGTAAAGACATTATTGCATACCTCAATTTTGACACAAAAGCAGGAGAAGCCATTAGCATGAAGGTGGGTCTCAGCATGGCAGATGTAGAAGGTGCAGTCGAAAGTCTGAATGAAATTCGTACATGGGATTTTAATGTAGCAAGAAGGGGTGCTTCAGACTTGTGGGAAAGGGAACTAAGAAAAATTCAGATTGAAACAGAAGATAAAAAGGTAAAGCAAAATTTTTATACAGCCCTCTATCATACCTACCTGGCGCCGACTATTTTTAGCGACCGGTTTGGTA
>JALYZZ010000161.1 GCA_030948675.1 Bacteroidota bacterium
ACTTTCATCACATTTTGCCTTTCAGCGGTCCTAAACAATATGACCACAGCCATCGTAATGACAACATTAACGGTAAACTTACTCCACAATAAAAGTGACCGTCTTTGGTTTGCCGGAATGATCATCATTGCAGCCAATGCAGGCGGAGCATTTTCGCCTATTGGCGATGTAACAACTACAATGCTTTGGATTGGACACCAGGTAACCGCAGGAAATATCATTGCAGAATTATTTCTGCCTGCATTAATGGTTTGCGTTTTTCCGCTTCTTATTATCAGTTATAAATTTCGCAATCAGACTATCGAGTACATGCAAACTGAAAAGAGTTCTCTTGATAAAAAGTCGTCCGCCATTATTCTATTTTCAGGTATCATCCTGCTTCTTTTAGTTCCGGTTTTTAAAGTGTTAACCAGCCTTCCGCCTTTTATGGGTGTACTACTTGCACTAAGTATATTGTGGATGATTGTTTCAGTATTAAACTTCCATAAACTACCAGAAAAAAGATACGAACTCACAGCCATTCATGCGTTACAGAATATTGATATACCAGGGCTTCTCTTCTTCCTCGGCATTCTGCTGGCCGTTTCAGCTATTCAGTCTTTTGGCATGTTAACACAAGTTGCCCAAATTCTCCATAATTCATTAGGAAATATTTACCTGATTGGCTCTTCACTTGGTATTGCGTCTGCTTTTATTTCTAATGTTCCGCTTGTCGCCGCTACCCAGGGCATGTATAACCTTTCAGCTTATCCTACCGACCATCCTTTATGGGAGTTCATCGCGTTAGCAACAGGCACCGGTGGAAGCATTATTGTTTTTGGCTCTGCAGCAGGAATAGCGGCCATGGGAGTAGAAAAAATTGAATTTTTGTGGTACTTAAAAAAAATAAGCTGGATTGCATTGGCAGGCTTTGTTGCGGGCATCTTAGTTTTCATCGGTCAAAAAATGATATTTAAATAGTAAACTATTAAAACAGTTATACTTCGCATCGTGCAAAAATGTGCAATGGTTTTTTTGTGGCCCTGCTTTTGGAATTCTATTCAATATCCTTGCGTCGCACTCTTGTACTATTAATGAAATATTCAGCAATGCACCAACGTACCCAATGCAATGTATAATTCTTTTTAACCAATAAAAGTACCTGGCATATACCAAATTTTTTCTGCGAACATCATCCTGAACCCGGCGTTAATAAAAATATTATGTGGACAAATGTTACAGTATGGATTAAAAACCAGAGAACTAAAATGGTAAACAGCATCGCTTTTTATCCTGCCATTATTGCTATCATATTTCTCGTGCTTTCTGTCTTGAGCATTTCGTTTGATTTTTCTGAAAGAGGCAGGCAAATCAAAGCACAGTTGCATTGGCTTACGTTAAAAGATGCAACTACCGCGCGAAGCATTATCTCCTCTATCACTGCCGGTATTATTACGTTGACCGTATTTAGCTTTTCTATGGTAATGATCGTGCTGAATCAGACCGCATCTCAATTAAGCAACCGTATTTTAGATAAGCTAATAGGCAGCCGTTTTCAGCAGGTAATTTTAGGCATTTATGTCGGAACCATTGTATACGCATTATTTCTATTAAGCACTATAAGAGATGTAGATTCCGGTATTCAGATTCCTGCATTAAGTACTTACTTCCTGATAATACTTACCATTGTTGATATTTTTCTCTTCATCTATTTTTTGCATTATATCACCCAGTCTGTAAAGTACCAGGTAATCATCCACCGGATATTTAAAGAGACAAAATCTTCATTGGAACATTGCTGTAAGTTGCAGCAGTCACCAGCAGAAGCAATATTATTTGAAAGTGAATGCCTGATTACAGCTTCTAACTCCGGAACTTATCAGGGCTTTGACAAACGGTTTTTTCTTCGCATCAGTAATAAAAATGACTGCATTTTATACCTGATGGAGTCTCCCGGAACCTTTATTTTAAAAGGGATGCCTGTTATAAAAGTGAACAAGACATTACCGGCAGAAGTGATAAAAGAAATACAAAAAGAATTGTACCTGCAACCGAGTGAATCCATTAAAGAAAATTTCTATTTTGGCTTTCGCCAACTCATGGAGTTAGCCCTTAAGGCTTTGAGCCCTGGCATTAATGATCCGGGTACTGCCATCCAAAGTTTAAGAGCATTGTTTGAGTTATATGCTTACAGAGTATGTTATTTTCCGGAAAACAACATTAAAAACAAAGACATGCAGGTAAGGATCATTTTAAATGAACTGACCTTTGAACAAATATTTGAAGACACCCTATTTCCAATTTGGGATTATGGCAAAAATGACCGCCTGGTTCAACATGAATTGCATCATTTGCTGTCAGGGCTTTTAACACTTGCTCCTGATACAAAAATCGTAAGAACACTGCTACAGAAAGTAAAACTGCAAATGAAAGATCCATCAGACTAAAGAAAAAATTAGTTGATTTTGGCAGAAAGTAAAACAGATAAATGAACAATGAAGAAAACGATAAAACGAATTTGAAAGGCTTTGTCTATGTGGCCGTAGGCGTTGCCGCAGTTGGCGGGCTGCTGTTTGGTTACGATACCGGCGTTATTTCCGGCGCTATACTGTTCATTCAAAAGCAATATGCCCTATCGTCCATTATGCAGGAGGTGGTGGTTAGTTCCGTCTTAGTAGGCGCAGTTATTGGTGCTGTTTTGGGTGGTACGTTTGCCGATAAGTATGGTCGGCGCAAAATGATCATACTCGCTGGCATTGTCTTCACCATCAGCGCCATTGGTACTTCACTTGCTCCGTCAGTTACGTGGTTGATTGCCGGCAGGCTGATTAGCGGAATCGGTATTGGCATTGCTTCCTTTACTTCCCCGATGTATATAGGCGAACTGGTACCAGCCAAGGTGCGCGGCTCATTGGTAGCTGTCAACATGCTTGCCATTACCACGGGTATTGTCGTTGCTTACCTGGTTGATTATGCCTTCTCCGGCAGTGGGGGTTGGAGGTATATGTTTGGCCTTGCAGCTATACCATCTCTCGGGCTTGTTATTGGTATGTGGTTGTTGCCCGATAGTCCACGGTGGCTGATTAGTAAATCAAAAGTGAAAGAAGCGAAGCAGATTTTACAGCGTGTACGAACCGAAGACGATGTAACGCCCGAAGTTACGGAGATACAAAAAAGCATGGAAAAGCAAGGTGATGGTGGTATTAAAGGGTTATTACAGCATTCACTAAAAATGCCTTTGATTGTCGGTTTAGGGTTGGCAATATTTCAACAGATAACAGGCATCAATACCGTCATCTATTACTCCCCGACCATTTTCAAATTTGCGGGTATTAATGCCGCAGGTCCTGCTATATTGGCCGGTGCCGCACTTACAGGTTTAATGTGGTGCTTTCATGTGCTTGCCATCTTCATGATAGACCGTGTTGGACGAAGACCTTTGTTATTAACCGGTGTCGCCGGACAAATTGTTGGTCTTGCGATACTTGGCGCTGCTTTTCAGTTTCCGCAACTGGCAAGTTTCAAAAGCTATGTTGCCATTGGTGGTTTGGCTATCCATGTTTCCTGTTTTGCTTTTGGTCTCGGTCCTATTTTTTGGCTGTTAATTTCCGAGATATACCCGCTAAAAGTACGGGCTGCTGCCATGAGCGCAGTCACGGTTACCAATTGGGCTATGAACCTTATTGTAGCGCTAACATTTCTAAGTTTAGTCTCATTGTTAGGGCATGCATTTACTTTTTGGTTTTATGGAGTGATTGCTATTGGTGCGTGGATCTTTTTTTATAAGCTGGTACCCGAAACAAAAGGCAAAACACTTGAACAGATTGAGGAAGGCTGGCGAACGGGAAAGACATGACAATCACTAAAACCAGGATAACTTTTTGTAAATTTAATTGCCTGCATTTTTATTTTTTGTACCGGGCAATTGATACCCTGATTAAACATTGTTGCGTCGCGCTCTTGTACGTTCGGTTAAATAGCAGCGAGTTGATGTGCGAATGCAACTATTATTTATAGTCGTCAAAGCAATATCATCCACTAAAGAAGTTTTAAAGTTTCACGCAAAGGCGCTAAGCAATTCACCGCAAAGGCGCAAAGAAGAAATAATAAGCTTTGCGCCTTTGCTCCTTTGTTTTCTTTGCGTGAAAATTTTCTTGCATTAACAACAATGGTTATTAAAAAATAGATTAATGATGCTGCGGATTGGTGAATAAAGAAAGAAAAGTGTAAGAGCACTTTCACGCAAAGGCGCTAAGCAATTCAACGCAAAGGCGCAAAGAAGAAACAATAGGCTTTGCGCCTTTGCTCCTTTGTTTTCTTTGCGTGAAAATTTTTCTTGAATTAACGACATTGGTGTTAAGGAATAAATTAGTGCCGCTGCGGCTTGCCGAATAAAGAAAGAAAAGTGTAAGAGTGCAACGCAACGACGGCTTCATAGTAGTAACTCAGCCTGGCTCAAAAAAATTCCTTTACTCTTTTATCACCGTCACAGTACAAGGCTGGGCAGGAGTTTTGAAGAAAGAATAATTGTCTACCCGTTATAAAATTCAAAAAAGAGAAAAGCTATGTCACATGCCGATTTTAAATGCAACGTCACTCACGCATCCACCGCATTGGATCACTTTTGGGAGCACACAGTCGGCAGCAGCCATGCAACCATGGCTTTGCGGGCAGATTGGCAAAAGCAGTTGACGCGATGTAACAGGGAACTTGGTTTCCTGCATGTGCGCTTTCATGGAATACTTTCAGATGACATGGGCACCCTCATGAATGAACAAGACAAATTGGTTTATTCATTTTTTAATGCAGACCAGATCTGTGACTTTTTATTGTCTATTGGCATGCGCCCTTTTATGGAATTGTCGTTTATGCCTACTGCCCTCGCTTCTGGTTCCGATACTGTTTTTCATTACAAAGGGAATGTAACTGCTCCCAAAGACTATGACGACTGGGAAACATTGATAAAAAAATTGGTGGAGCATTGGGTGCAGCGCTATGGCTTGCCTGAAGTAAGCCGGTGGTTTTTTGAAGTGTGGAACGAACCAAACCTTACTGCATTCTGGAAAAATTCGCAGGCAGATTATTTTAAACTTTATCACCATACCGCAAATGCCATTAAAAGCGTGCACGAGAATTTAACAGTAGGTGGACCCGCTACTGCCGACAACTCATGGATACCAGAATTTATGGATTATTGTAATAAGAATGATGTGCCTGCCGACTTTATCTCCACTCATCATTACCCAACGGATGCGTTCGGCAAACCAGGCGATGATACGATTACCCAGCTTTCTAAAAGCAAGCGAAGTGTGCTGCAAAAGGAAGCAAGGAAAGTAAAAGAACAAGCGGGAGATAAGCCGGTATATTATACAGAATGGTGTACCTCTTCCAACCCTTTTGATGAGCTGCATGATATGCCTTACGCTGCCTGCTTCATTGTTAAAACAGTGATCGAAGCGAATGGAATTGTAGAAG
>JALYZZ010000186.1 GCA_030948675.1 Bacteroidota bacterium
ATTTTTGGTGAAGAGCAATAAGTATGTAAGCGGTAAAAAAACTCCGTTGCAACAGTAGTGACTTTAATAGCCGCAAGTGTTCATTATTCATTGCGGAAGCTATTATTTTTCACACTACGAGTAAAAAAATGCGAAAGGCCAGTGCTGTCAACAGCATTAAGTAATTTTGCTGCAACAATGATCAATCAGTCAGACACATATCAACACAAAGGGTTGCGCAGGCAATTGGTAGATGTACTAAGAGCAAAAGGCATAACAGATGAAAGCGTGCTCGCCGCAATTAAGAATATTCCACGACATTTTTTTCTCGACTCAGCTTTCGATAAAATCGCTTACGAAGACCGGGCATTTCCAATAGGAGAGGGGCAGACAATTTCGCAGCCGTATACAGTAGCCTATCAAACACAGTTGTTGGAAATTAAGCCTAACGACAAAGTACTTGAGATCGGTACAGGAAGCGTTTACCAGGCTTCGGTGTTGGCAGAGATGGGAGCCAAAGTGTTTACAATAGAAAGACAGAAAAAGCTGTACGAGAAGAACAAGACTTTTATTTTTAAAACCCGGTATCCACACATAAAGTTTTTTTATGGCGATGGGTTCCAGGGCCTGCCTACTTATGCCCCCTTTGATAAGGTTATCATCACTGCTGCTGCGCCTTTTGTTCCGCCAAAGCTTATGTCGCAATTAAAGCCGGGGGGGATGATGGTAATTCCGGTTGACCTGGGCCCTTTTCAGCAAATGCTTCGACTGGCCAAACTAGGGGACGGCAGTTACCATGAAGAGAGATTCGATAATTTTTCTTTTGTGCCTATGCCGGAAGGAAGAAGCGGCTAGACTTTTATACAATCAGGACAGTTAAGTACGCCGATAGCTTAAACAACAGTCTTAGGGTTATATCTTTTTGTAGATAAAGAAAGGCCGCTTATCTTTTGAACAAACGGCCTTTTTAATTGATTTTGAACCATTATTTACTGGGCCATCTGATCTCCTCCGCTTTCAACTTCTCTTGCGTTTTTCCTCTTCAAAAGGTTCACATCAAACTTACCAAAACGATAGCTAAAATTTACTCTTAAAATTTGAGGATCTCTGCGTCGTACCGAGTTTTGAATTAAGAAGTCAGACTGCGAATAAGTACTAAATTTCTGGGTTCTAAATACGTCGTTCATACTTAGGGTCAGAGATGCACTGTTGCCACCTTTCCAGGTCCAGTCTTTTCGCAGAGCTGCATCAAATCCGTACCGAGGATTGATATAACCCTGAGCGGTAGCTACAGGTCCTCCGCCAAAACCTCCTCCTCCGCCACCACCGCCTCTCATACCACCGCCACCACTTTGAGGCAGAACAGTTTTAGCATAATAGTCTCCGGAAAATTGGAAAGAGAAAGTTTTCCAAAACTTGATGGCATTATTCCACTTTACAAACCAGCTTGTACGTTGATTTGAGGCCGCACTAGCTTTAGCATCATTCAGATTTATCCTTGAGTTAAACAAGTTAAAGTTGAGTGTCATATCCCACCATTTTGTAACAGGCATTCTGTTAGTAAGCTCGAGGCCAAAAGTGATGCTGTTGTTAGCGTTTAAAAAGGTGCTGAATAAAACACTGTCACTGTTCGAATAGTGGTGTGCGGTGTCTGGATTTTTATCGTAGTACAGATCGCTGGTAATTAGGTTTGTGTTGTATTTAAAATAAGCGTTTGCAAGAAAGTTAGCGCCTTTTTTATAGTTGTTATTATAGGCAGCTTCAAAAGAATTTGTAAATTCAGGCTTCAATCCGGCATTACCAACACGCAGGTTGTAGGGGTCAGAATAATCAGTAAATGGTATCAATTGAAAAAAGTTAGGACGATTAATCCTTCTTGTATAATTGAACTGCAAATCTTGTTTGTCAGATAATTTATAAGTAATAAACGCGCTCGGAAAAAGAGATAAAGGGAAGTTAACAGTAAAAGTCGACAGAGTATCTCTGCCTGCTCTATCCTTTCCGATAGTAGAGCCGTTGTATCTTGAACTTTCTGCTCTTAGGCCAAACTGGTAATTCCACCTCGTTGTTTTTATGCTATAATTTGCGTAGGCTGCATATACTTTGTCAGTATACTTGTATGTACTGCTGATAGTTGATGATAGTACATACTCATGTGTACTTTGATTTAAAAAATACTGGTTGTTTGCATTTTCCTGATCGCGAATAGAAGCGCGGGCTCCCATTTCTAACTTTTGGTTGTCTGTGATGGGATTTTCATAGTCAGTTTGTATTGTCCAGTTTTTCGAGTTTCCTTCAGTTACAGATTTCTGGGTTACCGGAAATCCTTTAAACTGGTAAGGCGTTGAATAGGTCTGAGTATTTAAAAATCCATTATTTTCATTTTTACTAGAGTTGTAGTTTACATCTGCCGTTACCTCATGGCCTGGTTTAGCAAAAAGATGTTTGTAGCTAAATTGACTACCAAGGTTTTTAAAACTGCTTTCACTGCTTTGTACAACCTGGTTAAAAGAAGGGAATGGAATGAGCAATGAATCTATATGCTGACGATCGTTGTTGTTAAAACTACCTCTGACATAGTTGAGGGTTACGGTTACTGTATTTCGGTTGTCTAGCAGATAGTCAACCCCACCCCGTAAAAATCGAAAGTTGCCCGTATTGACCGGGTTACTTTGTTGTAATATCCTGCTGATCTGCACACCTTTGTTTATATTAAGACGGTCTGTGGTTCCCGAGGATAGTGATTTTCTTTCATTGAAGTTTCCGCTTACAAAAAAGTTAATTTTATTTTGCCTTAAATTAAGGTCTCCTCCCAGATTGACCTTGCCTCTTGAGTCTATCCCTGTGCGTATGCCACCATTGTAGCCCGTTTTACGATTTTTCTTTAAAACAATATTTAAGATACCGGCATTACCGCCAGACGCGTCGTATTTAGCAGATGGGTTGGTAATCAGTTCAACACGATCTATAATATCAGCAGGAATTTGGTCAAGGGTCATCGTTGTGGGACGATTGTCAATAAATAACTGAGGTGTTGCATTTCTTAGCGTCACATTTCCGTCTATATCGACACTTACCGACGGTATACTTTTCATAACCTCTGTTGCTGTTTGCCCCTGGCTGGTCAGGTTCTTATCAACATTAAAAATCTTGCGGTCTACTCCCATCTCAAACAGTTGCTTTGTTGCAGTAACCGTCACGTTACCAAGGTTTGCCGCATCCTGCTGAAGCTTTATATTACCAAGGTCCTTGTCTAACATAGCCAGCATCTGCTCTCGGCCGCCTTCTGCTTGCATGCCTCCACCTGGCATTCTTGCACCAAAAGAAACTTTTTGTTCAACTGTTTTAAAACCAATTGCAGAGATCCTTAAGGTGAAGTTTCCCATTACAGGCAGGTTGTCGAGACTAAAGTCTCCGTTTGCCTGTGTTATGGTGGCTTTCAAAGTAAATGGAACCGCTTTTTTTGTTGCCGTATCCATTTTATTGACAAGCAATTGCAGAGTAGCCCCATCTATGCCTTTATTGGTCTTGCTGTCTTCAATTTTGCCGTAAAAGTGGCCTGCTGTTGAGCCTTGGCCACCACGGTTGAAACCTCCCCCTCCGCCAGGTCTTCCTACTTGGCCCTGGGCTAGTAATAACGTAGAAATTAAAATAGAAAAAGTGAATAACAGTGTTCTCATTTTGTTCTTTTATAAGTCCAAAGATCCCTCCGCAATATGGAACAGAGGCTTCAAAAAATTATAAACGGTATTATAAGTGGATAAATGGGCTATAGTGCTTTATATGCTGCTACAGCAACAATCATTTGGTAAGTATTGTTAAAAAAAGCTGTAACATTCCTATTGCGAATCCTAGAACTGCGCCAATAATTATAAAAAAGCGCAATTCAAACCGCATTGTTTGCCGCAGTATTTCTTCGATCCTGGCGGAAGAAAATTTGTTAAGTTTTTCGCTGATCATAGCAGGCAGGTCAAGGTCTTTTTTAAGCGAGCCGAGGTATTCTTTCATTAGCAGCGGAAAAAGTGATTGCAGTTCTTTCATAAATACCGCTTTTACCTGTGCAATTGTTTTATCTCCAATCAACATACCCAGCATGGGTATTTCAGTTGTTAATTTTTCACGTAAAAAAGTATCAATATGCGTTTCCAGAAAAGGAAGAATTTTAGTTACATTTTCCGGGCCTGAAATTTTTTGCTCAAGAGCTTCAAACGAAAGCATTTCCGAACCTACCAGTTCAGCCAGTTTCAATAAAAGTTGTTTTTGTCTTTTAGGGAAAATTCCTTGAAATGTGACTCCTAATATTCTTGTAGGCAGCCTCGGATGAAAAAAAATTTCTATTGCCAGCCAGTTTACAAACGATCCAATAAAAGCCGAAATAATAGGAAGTAAAAAAAGGGTCAAAGTCATCTTTGCCAGGCAATGGATTAATAGTTATTAATAAAAAAACCTTGTCACACAGCAACAAGGTTTACTTTTTTTGGGAGACCGATGGGTTTCGAACCCACGGCCTTCAGTGCCACAAACTGACGCTCTAACCAACTGAGCTACGATCTCCGTTTTTACAAGTTTGCAAAAATATAAAAAAAAACTGTTTCGACAGTAAATTATCTATACGGATGTTAAAGTAAAGGCTTGTTAAGTGAAGTACGCCAATTTGTATGTTTTTTCACATTCGGTTTCGCAAGTTTACATTTTTTTGATAAGCTCTCTAATTAGCATCTGCAATTTCCCTCCAACCCTATTGACGAAATTGTGGCTTCTCGTTTTTTTAATTCATATTGTATTTTACTTAGTCCGATTATTGTTGCTATTGCTACTTTAGCTTAATATGTTTTGTTTTTTCTTCAACACAACAATTGTCACTAACAGAAAGTTATTAAGATAGTTACCAACTGCGATAAAACCTTTGTTAAGATAAAAAGTGGAACCTATTAGAAAAGCTTTTTACTTTATTTTTGAATCGAATGAAAAAAATTTTTCAATTTATGCTTAAGCGCAAAGTACTGCCTGTTGTACTGGTTATTCTGTTTGCCGGTATTTTTTGGGCCTTTCAATCTCAGGGTGGCAACGGTAGTTCCCTTGCAACGCAACAAAAAATTCTTACTACATTAGGATCTATAATCGAGCAGAATCATTATAATCCCAAGGCGATTAATGATAATTTTTCTCAGCAAATTTTCAAGAAGTTTTTAGAATCAGTGGATCCTGAAAAGAATGTTTTTTTGCAGTCAGACATCACTTCCCTTAAAAAATACGAAACTTCTATCGACGACGAAATACATGGCGCACCCATTCAATTCGTACCTGCTGTCGACGTGCTTTATACGAAAAGGATACAGGAAGTAATGGCTTTTTACAAAGATTTTCTTGCCAAACCTTTTGATTTTACTATCAACGAAGAAATCGTAGTTGATGGTAAGAAATTGAATTTTTCTGCAACCGAAAACCAGCGAAAAGAAATGTGGAGAAAGAAGGTGAAGTTTCTTACTCTTGAGAGATACACTGACCTGTTGGATCAGCGCGAAAAGAATAAAGACAAGAAAGATTTTGTAATGAAGACAAACGCTGAATTGGAAAAAGATGCAAGGGAGAAAGTGGGTAAAATAATGGACAAGAATTTCGAGCGGATCAAATTAAAGTTTAACGCCGATGACCGCTTCAACCTTTTCATAAATACGATTACTGCTTATATGGATCCGCATTCCGATTATTTTCCTCCGGTAGAAAAAAGAGCTTTTGATGAGCAAATGAGCGGAAAGTTTTACGGCATCGGTGCATCATTAAAAGAAGAAGATGGCAACATAAAAGTGAACAGTTTGCTTACCGGAAGTCCTGCATGGAAAAGCGGTGAAATACAGGTAGGCGATATCGTAATGAAAGTTGCCCAAGGCAAAGATGAGCCGGCTGAGCTAACAGGGCTGGCTGTTGAAGATGCTGTAAAAATCATTCGCGGCAACAAGGGTACAGAGGTAAGATTAACTCTAAAAAAGCAAGACGGAACAATAAAGGTTGTTCCTATCATACGCGATGAGATAGTGCAGGACGAGGTGTACGTGAGAAGTGCAATCGTAAATGGCAAGCAAAAAATTGGATACATATTTTTACCCGATTTCTACGCCGATTACGACAAGCC
>JALYZZ010000177.1 GCA_030948675.1 Bacteroidota bacterium
ATGTATAGCTCTCAAAGTGGCTGGGTTGGAAGTTTGAATTACCTGGAGCCGGGCAAAGGCTACATGTTTTATAGAAAACGTTCAAATGATACCGCTTTCTACTACCCAGCCATTAGTGGAAGCCTCGTGGGTGGCCGAATTGAACAAACCGCTGCTATTACAAATCCTGATCAACGTCCGGTAGCTGGTAACTACAGCAACGCTGATAATATGACGATTATCGCGACGGTAGCTCCTGATTTTGACTTTAGAAGTGGTGATAGCATACTAGCTTATGTAAATGGAGAAATACGTGGAAAAGCCAAGCCGATACTTAACCCTCAGATAAACAGGTATACTTACTTCTTCAACGTAGGCGGGCAGGCAGAACAATCGCTTGTGTTTATGATAGAAAGAAGTGGCAGCATTGTAGCACAATCAAATACTATTATTAATTACAGTACTAACACTATTGTGGGAACGCTGGCCAAACCTCTTGAATTACATTTCGTAAAAGAGGCAGCAGTAGTAATGGTGTATCCAAATCCTTTCAATAACATTACAAACATCAGTGTTGACTTAAGAGGATTAACAGGAACTACCAATCACGAAATACAAATGACTATAGTGGACGTAGCAGGCCGAACAGTATTGAGCAGGCCAGTACAAAAAGTATCAGGCACTGGTTATAATACCACCTGGAACGGCAGAAATACAAACGGTACTGTGTGTGGTAACGGAGTGTATTTTATCAAGGTGATGGTTGATGGAGCACCACACATTTATAGAGTAGTAAAGCAATAGTTGGTAACATTTAAATAAGTTTACAGCAAGCACGCATTATTCCGTTCTTACTGTAAACCTTTCTTCAAAAGAAGTTTGATATGAAAAAAATAATGTGGACATTTTCTATCTTTCTACTTGCTGCAACGCTAAGCTGCAGTAAAAAGTCAGTTGATGCGCCCCCTCCGGAAGAAGTAGGTACTAAATTTCCTCCACCAACCTGGCGTGCTGATGCCACCGGTAAATATCCTGCAACTATGACGGCTGTAGTAGCGTTACCTGCGACCCTTGTCGCCAACGGCACTGACAACGATAACCTTGCGGCTTTCGCAGATAATGAATGTCGCGGAGAGGGGGTCATAGTAAAGGTTAATGGTACTAATCTCTTCTTCGTTTTAATACAAGGCCAGGCCAACGAGACAAGCAAGATAACTTTTAAGTATTACAGCAATAAAACCTCCTACATGTATGAATCGTCTTCTCCATTAAACTTTTTAGTTGATGCTATTTATGGATCGGCAGCAAATCCAAAAACATTAGAATTTACGCAATTGAGGTGATGAAATCTTCGTGGGCTTATTTTATTTAAATGGTAAAATTTGCTGATCTGGTTTATATCAGATCGAGTAGCAAGGTAGCGATTAGTTCGCTACCTGTCCTCTCGCACCAGCGTATAGAACTCTACATAATTTAGCCTTGCGTGAGGAGTTAATCGTCGTTGAGTGTAGTGCATAGAATGCGACTATGAGCGGTTCGCTAGAGACTGTAAAATAAACTGTGTCAGAAGTTAAGATTAACTTTAAAACACAGATTTATGGAAAGTCAAGACAAATTGATCGACTATGAGTTGTTCAAGAGAAGCAAGCCCTGGAACAGTTTCTTTGGCTTTGGCTACCGTAAAGTAATTGACCATCCTACTATGATAGGTGCTAATTTCTCCACCTTTTGCTTCAGACTTAACCCCATTGTTTCACTTACCCTGACGCTGTACTAATGCGTCACTGCAGATGGTTAGGTTTTATCCGCAAAAAAATGTGAATTGTAAAGAAAAAAAGTAGCAAAAAAAAATTAGTAATAATAGTAGTATTTTATAATTAAAGGATGTTCAATAAATACCCAACCATCGGCAAGCCGTGTTAGTTGCCTGTAATTTTTGCTCAAATTCTAAGTTGCGTATTGGTAAGAATTACCAAATCTTGGTAACTTTGAAAAAAGTTAAACAATGAGCAGAAATACATCCATTTCGTTAGGAAATCATTTTGAAGATTTTGTTGTTAATCGAGTATCAACCGGTAAATTTAAAAATGCAAGCGAAGTTATTAGAGCCGGTTTGCGTTTGTTAGAAGAAGAAGAAACCAAAGTTGTTGGGCTAAAAAAGGCCATAGATGAAGGAGTTAAAAGTGGATTAGCAGAAAATTTTATTGCAAAGAAGCATCTTGAAGCTTTAAAAGTTAACAAAAGAAAGAGTGGCTAAATTATATTCTGACAAACAAAGCTGTTGACGACCTATCAGAAATTTGGGATTATACTTATAAAGTTTGGTCAGAGAAACAAGCGGACCAATATTATAACATGCTTGTTGAATATTGTCAAGAGTTAGCGCATAAATTGAGCTTAGGAAAGAATTATGACCAAATCAATGAAGATAATTTATGCATTTAGGGTAAGTCATTACATAATTGTTTACAGAAAGCTTAAAGAAGATAAAATTGAAATTGTCAGGATACTGCATAATAAAATGGATTTAAAAAGCAGAATGCAAGAATAAAACAACAGCCAATAACAAGGTTTCGTTGCGCCCAACGGGCAAACAGTAAAATGGGTGTTGAACGAAACCGGCGAATATCAGGGTGGTTTTTATTATGGAGTTATCGTGTGCAATTGTAGGGATCAACGGCAGGCGGAGAGCCCGTTTTTTGCGCCTTACTCAGTTGGGTAGCAGGTCTGGGTAGCAAATAAACCAGTTTGTTTGGGGATGGTGCATAAGTACCCCTATCCATTTTCTATGCAACAGGCGCATTTTGTTTTTGCCATAAATATTGGGGTGGCGGTCCGCGTTTACCAAACACTTCAATGGTAATGAGTTTGCCTGTAACGCCTGCAGCTTGCCGCGTTTCCGGGTGCTGCTTACAGCAGATGAATGGATTATAGAGGTTTATAAAAAAGAAAATAAAAAGTTGCTTTAAGTTTTAACCCATTTGACACGAGTAAAAAAACAGTTTGGTTAATGGTATCAATAGACACATTCCGAAAATTAGCACTTTCGTTTCCAGAGACGACAGAAGACCTGCACTTTGAAAAAATTTCGTTTAGGGTTAAAAAGAAAATTTTTGCAACATATGACGATAAAAATAAAAAAGCTTGCGTAAGACTTTCGGAAATAGACCAGGACATTTTTTCATTGGTAGACAAAACGATTATTTATGCTGTTGACAATAAATGGGGTAAACAAGGTTGGACATTAATTGAATTAGAAAAAGTGCAAAGCGATTTGTTTTCAGACGCATTAACAACTGCATACTGTGAGGTAGCACCGAGGAAGCTTGCTCACCAACTTAGACAAAATGACAATCAACAATAATCAACGAACCGCTAATATCAGTAACTACAACTGCATATAGGCAACGCAGCAAATATAAAATGGAGCCTGGGCATTACAATTGGATAGCGATAACTTTTAATTGCCTCAGCACTTCCACATCCAATGATAGAGGATGTTAAAACAGACAGCAATAACATCGTTATCCAGTTTAAAACCTTCTTCTGCATATTATCTTTTTAAATGTCGGGTCAAATGTACGCCCAACGAACAGGGCTTTATGCAGGTTGGGAAATAGAATTCCGGCTGCCCGGGCCAATGCTGATTGAAATATGCTAATGAAGTTAAAAACTACAGTTCAACAATGTTTGTCAAGCCCCAACCATTGCCAGGCTTTGCAATTAGCTGAAGCTAAGTTTGTCAAACGTAAGTTGCACAAAACCCATGTTAGCAGTTCGTGCATTATAACAGAGGATTTTGTCATTAATGATGCTTTTTCTATTCTTTAAAAATAAATCGCAGGGCATCTAAATAAGCAACAATAGGTACTGTCATGTGCATTTCGTTTGGGTAATAATTATACTTGTAATTAAGCCCAACTATCTTTTTTCCTGCAATTATTGAATCAAATTTCAATAAACCATTGTGAAAAAAAGAATTGCTGCCACCTTCATTTCCGTCACAATAAAAAAGTTTTTTGTTTAATGTAGAACTACTTTTTAGTTTGTTTTCAGTCAATTTTAAAAGATACTCGTTGTCCCACCAAAAGGAAGGGCTTACTGCAATATACGCATCAAACATATTGGGATGGGTCAACAAACAATTAATAGATGAAATTCCCCCTAAGGAATGCCCGGCAAAAAGATTGTATTGTTGTGTTTTGTAATTATTGTCAATAAAGGGCATCAATTCTTTTTTAAGGAATTCTAAGAAAATTTCGCTTCCTCCACTGGATTTATACCGAGCAGTTGTATCAGGTTTGCCCTCGTAATTAAGTATGCTGTGCGTTGGTGTCAGGTCTCTTACACGTTTTGTATTCGGTATGCCGACTACTATTATTTTAGGCACTGCAGAAACATCTGGACGGCTAAGATAATCGACATACTGAGAAAGAAGTTCAAAATGATTTTCTCCGTCCATTAAGTATAATACTGGAAATCGTTTGTTTGTATCCGCTAAGTCTAACTTAGGGCGATGAATATAAACCTTGCGGTCTTCCTTTAAAATTGTGGAGTACATCGTTACAACCTCGCTTGGTGTATATTTATAGGTTCCAATACTCTGCGATTGTGCCTTAAATGCAACAAGTAGAAGCAGAACCATTACCCATCGAAGGGAATACCTTACCAATTTCATTTTGTACAATTTGAATAACGATGCATCTAAAGATTTTGCATGACCGCTAACGTGAACGGCTTTGTGCAGGTGGGGAACCGTTGTTCGTCTGCCCATGCTACCGCCAAATTTATGATTTAATGCTCATTGTTCTTTCTACTGCCTAGTGTTTTTCGTCACGCCAAACAGAAACCAAGATTTGCAAACTGCTGATTGTAATTCCGTCCGCCCTGCTTACACAAAACCCCCTGTTGAACCGAACCCTCGTACCTCGGGAAACCCTATCATCGGTTGATGATGTAATTTAAACATCTAAATTTTTAATGATGAAAAAAAATTAACACCGGCGGCAGAGGCTGCCCTTCTTAAAAT
>JALYZZ010000193.1 GCA_030948675.1 Bacteroidota bacterium
TTTTTAAATCGGCATTGAAGTCTGCCGGCACAATGTTGGTCAAAAGCAGTATGCCAATTATGATGATGTAGGCAACTACAGCGACCCACTTCCATAGTGGCCGGTAAAGTTTGTCGCTGGTAAGCCATAATTGAAATACAAAGGGAACGATGAGGTAAGTGCTCATGGCGAGGTCAAAAAAAGCACCGATGGCAAATGAGCCGCCTACATTTTTAAAGCTCCATTCAAAGTTTTTACCCGTTTTAAAAAGAAGTGCAACCCTGGTGAGAAATGAAATAGCAAGCACCAGCACAATTAGTAAAAAAACGGGAGAGAACCTTCCTTTAGTAAAGCTTTTAAAAATGCTGGCGGAAGTGCTTTCTTTTACAACAAGCGCTCTTTTAGGCTGTAGAAATCGGGTGTTTTCCGGCATGAAAGGTAGTTTCTGAAACGGTCAAAGTTAGACTAAAAATGATGTGTGGCGATTGAGGCGTTAGTTGCAAACGCAATCGCAAAAATGCGTCTCCAATTATTTTCCAGCTTAAGATTTTAGATTGGTTCACTCAAATACAATACATTTATCTTCGGCAAATTATCTTTTAAAAGATCGTGTTTTCGGACCATAAAATATTCTTACCGTAAATTGAAACACCATTAAAAAAGACTGTGGCTGATGTAATGATTGTGTTGCGACATACGCATTTCACCGCTACTTTCATTAACCAAACTAATTACAACTACTGTTATGCAAATAGGGCAGCGTAAGCTTTTTGTTGGTTGTTTTTTTACCCTCTTTCTTCTTTTTTCTAAAGACTCTTTTTCACAAAAAACTGTCATCCGTGGCTTTGTAGATGTGCTGTCAACTTTTGAAAAAGGAAAGGTTGGTTTTGGATTACGTCGAGGAGGTAAGATAAACGCAAAAGGAATTGGTGAAATTGATATGTATTTTGTAAATGCGCGGGCACATCAAGAAAGTTTATTAGTTTAGGATGTTTAAATACGGTTTGCAAATTTTAGAGGGTTTAAAAATTTGTATGAATAAAATGCGTTAATAAATTAAAAACGATGCTTTCATTACCCGAGATTCAAGAACATGTGATTGGTAAACTGACGAAAGGATTATTACCGTCACTAACGTATCACAACGTTGCCCATACGCTTGACGTGTTGAAGCATGTAATTGAAATTGCAGAACTCGAAGGCATCAGCAACGATGAAGAACTGCTACTTTTAAAAGTAAGCGCCTTGTATCATGATGTAGGGTTCGTAAAGGTTTACTCAGGCCATGAAGAAACAAGTTGTGCTATTGCCATGGAGGAACTGAAAAATTTTGGATTTACAACAGATCAGATAGAAAAAATATGCGGAATGATCCGCGCTACAAGAGTACCGCAACAACCAAAGACCCAATTGGAGGAAATTATTTGTGACTCTGATCTTGATTATCTGGGCAGAGATGATTTTTTTGAAATAGGAGAAGGTTTGTTCAAGGAGTTTTTCATACAAAAAATTGTCGCAAACGAAAGAGAATGGAACATGTTGCAGCTTCGTTTTTTAGAAAATCACTGCTACTTCACAAATAGTGCTAAGCAACGGAGACAACAGGCAAAACAAATACACCTGGAAAAAATAAGAGAAAAGCTAGTTTAGGGGATTCGAATTAGCCATTGTCACACTCTTTTTGTTGATAACTCTTAGTCTTTTACACAGGGTTCTGAGTATGCCTTTTAAAATATCTGCGTTGCTCATTAGTATTTCATAAAAAGCCTCCTGCTCTAACTTTAGAAGCAGGCATTCTTCCAGCGTTGTTGCGCTTGCTGACCGGCTTTCTGCATCTAACACAGATAGCTCTCCGACAATTTCATTTTCACCCAAAACTGCCAGCGTGTGTTCTCCGTCGTGTATTTTAATTGTACCATTAAAAATGAAATACATGCAATTGCCAGGGTCACCTTTCGAAAATAGAACAATGTTTGGTTCGAGGTAAACTTCTTCAAGAATGCCTGCTAATTCTACCAACTCCGTCTCTGCGGTATTTTGAAATATTTCTGAAGATTTTAAAATCAAAACCTTTTCAATAAGCAACATCTTTACATTAATTTAGCATGGATAAAACGTAATTCCTTGTCTCATTAAACAGGTAATTCTCGGGTTCTTTTCCACTCAACATCTTTAACGAGACTTCATTTTTCTTCATTTTAGGTATCATATAGCATGCTATCGATCTTGTCCACTCGCTAAAGTTAGCTTTATTGTCTTTTATTACTTCCTCAATTATAACATTTGCATGTAAACGGTGCGTTTTTGTTATCAGCTCTTTGTGATGCTGCACATCGTCTATCAGCTCAACTAAAACATTTAACTGGGAAAAATATTTCTTAGGTATAATGATTTCCAGAATTTCGATCGCGTTTGAGATCTTATCGATACTTCCAACAGCTAAAAGTTCAATAACCCTATCTACTTTTTCACGGTCGTACAGCAAAGAAAACCCTCGGAGCAAAAGTTGTCCGTCTTTTCTTATCTCCATTAAAATAGCCTGCTGTAGCAGTAAGAAATTTCGGTTGGTAAGCACCTCGTTGTAACAAGCAACTTTGTATTTACTCTGCTCGGTCTTATCATTCACCCACTCCTCAATTAGCGAAACTGCATCAGTGGATAATTTAGATTTCTTAAGCCACAAAGCTTCGATGATGTCATCACTGTATTCAGCTTTTTTTCTCAAAAGCTCTACCAGAAAATTTGTTGACAGGTCGCCTTTAATGTTTCCGCAGGTTTTAATGACCAACTCCAATAAATCGCCGCTTACTATACGGTTTTGCCAGTTATCGTCGGAAAACAGATCGTCGCCGTAATTGAAAAAGGCACGTTTAAGAGACGGGTAAGCCTTGCTAGCAACTGCAACGTCAATAACATTTTGCAACAGCTCAAAGTTTTTTACTTTACCAGCGGCTTCTATCGCTCGTTTATATACTTTGGGCTCAAAATCGTTTATTAAAATTGAGAGTACTTTGGTGTAGTTTTCACAGTCACATTCTATTATAACGTCAAGAGCAAGCATTTTTTCTGCTAAAGTTCCCTTTGCTAGTATAATTAAGTTTTCTATTACCAGCTTCTCTGTTTCCTCTTCCTTACGATGCAGTAATCCTTCCATTGCCGCTTTCTGGTATTCTGGTTGCAGAGATAAAAGGTGGTCTTTGTCTCCTGCGCCAATTTCCCTGTTTAAATAATAAATGGCTTTTATAAGTTTAGATTGAAGTCGTTCATTGGTGTTTTTTTCAAATTGTTGATTTATAATTGGCAGTGCGCCAGTCATATTGTTGGCAATAATCCGACTGAGAACATACTCCTTTATTTCCGGTACCGGGTTTTGCAGGTTTTTAATAAGTAGTTTGAAAATGTCCATGTATCCAGATCTTTCGAGCAAGTTGAGGGAGTGAATAACCTCAAGCGGTTTTTTGCTTTCTGCTTTTTTTATCAGCAGATTGGTAACAACAGAATCGTTAAGAAAAAGCTCTGCACCAGTAAAATATCCCTTCTTAAGCGAGTTAATTAAGGTTTGGAGATATTGTTTTTTGATGATGAATATTGTTACTATCCACATTAGCAAAAGCGCTACGAGCAATTCTACCACTGCAAGTATTGGAAGTTCTTTATTCTTCTGTAAATATAAAACCAAAAAAATTCCTACTCCAAGTAGGGCAAAGGGCAGGGTGTGCCCTTTTGCAATCAAGTGTCCTCTTAACCGGTCATGTGGTTTTAATGGTTGAAACAGGATAAAAAATACGGGTTCCTGTACTGCAGAGCGAAGTAAATCTGTGAGCATTACCATGAAGCCAAATATGTACAGGTGTGGAATTAATTTATCGCCCGATAAAATTATAAAGACGTCGATCGATAGAAGCAACAATGGAGTTACAAGCAGGGCATTTGTAAGACCAATTCGGGAAATCATCCGGCTGCTAAAAAGGATCTTCATTCCAATTGCCATAAATCTTCCGATCGAAAAAAATATACCAATAAAACTGGCAATCTGCAAACTGTCGTGATATTTTACTTTTATGTCGGAAAGAAAAGTGAAATCAATAAACGAGAAGACGATATATGAAACAAGTGATAACAGTGCAATAGAAAAGACCAGGGGATTATCGAAAAACTTAGTTATAAAACCTGAAATATGGATAGAATGTTCTGGTTTATTGTCATGAGCATGAGAAGCCGCATTAGGATCGTCTTCAACTAGTAAACCTTTTGATTGAAATCGTTTAACTAAAATGGAAGCAATAACAAAAGAGATGATTGATACCCAAAGTAAGTTATTGACATTTATAAACGGAGCAACGGCCGAAACAGAGGCGTATCCCAACATTTTTGCAGGAACATCCCCCGCACCTACAATAGAAAACAACCGTTTGCTTTCTCTAACATTGAAAATGATAGAAGCCATGCCCCAAAACGCGTACCCGATTAACATATAAATGAGCAGGTACAAACTCACCATGATAAGTGGTAGCTGCCTGAAAGGAAGAAGATTTAGCATTAGCCACAACAACAGGATGGATGCTGCTGAAAATAAAATGACTACCCGCAGTAATTTTGGAGAGGTCATCGCCTCATCAAGATAACTGTAGATCCGGTTAAAAACAAACAGAAGACATGCAGAAAGGATATATGAAACCGGTAGCATCTTAATTTCATAATTCTGAAGAAATATGGCTAAAGACGATGAAAATAAAAATGCGGTAGCTATTCCCAAAAAAAACTGAATAGTAAACAACTCCCTGACTATAGCAGACTCTGAAGGTTTTATATTAAGAAGTCGTAGAAATTTGTGATACATCGCAGTGATATGTATTTAGGAAAGGGTAGTTTTAGGTGCTAAATTTACTTAAAAAAAAGAAGTGTTTTATTAGTTGTCTTAACAATGTTTCATTTTTAGAAACTGAAGGTTACGTAGACTACTTTTTTTTAAGTGACTAGCGTGGACTAGCTTATAATTGTACAATTTGTCGATTCAATAACATTTGTATTGCAGTTAATCGTTACTTATTCATTAACGTTACAAGGTTGAGAAAAAACTTTTTTTATAACTGATGCTGTCGGTAAAAAGCCTTAAACTTTTACCTTTCGTGTTTGTCTATACCCTATAATTTTCACATGTCATGAATGCTATGTTAAAATTTTTATCAGTTCTGTTCATACTGTTTTCGAGCTTCCTATTACTCTCTTTTAACAAAAAAGGGAATGCAACAAAAGCTACATTTCCTTATGAAAAGACAGGCCTTTCCGAACGGGAAGCTGCTGCACATTTGCTTAGCCGTTTTACTTATGGTGCAAGACCCGGAGACGTTGATGAGGTATTATCTATGGGAATTGAAAAGTGGTTTGAGCAACAACTAAATGCTAACCTTGCGGATGATGATTTAAACGAGCGGCTCAAAGGTTACGATGCGTTAACGATGAGCAATGCAGGCATTGTAAACACTTTTGTAAAGCCCGCCCGGGTTTTAAGAATGGCATTGAAAGAGGGGCTCATCGATAAAGACTCTGTTAGCAAAGCAGATAAAGCGGCATATAAAGATGTAATAGCTGCGTACATGGAGCAAAAAAGGGTGAAGCCTGAAAGAGAGCTTTTTAGGCAACTTGCAAATCAAAAAATTTTAAGAGCAGTTTATACCCGCAATCAGTTGCAGGAAGTTCTCACAGATTTTTGGTTCAATCACTTTAATGTTTCTGCGACTAAAAATGATTGCGCCGAGTTTATTTTAGGCTACGAGAAAGACGTTATCAGGCCAAACGTATTAGGTAAATTTTCGCATCTTTTGCTCGCTACTGCTAAATCGCCTGCCATGCTTTTGTACCTTGATAACTTTAGCAGTTCGGGTGCAGATAGCAGCATTAAAATGAATGCAGGTATCAGGCTCGCCAGGAAATTTCAAAACCAGTTAAAGGACAAATCCGGCGACTCAATGATGTTGCAGGTTGCTGGCAAGCTTAAAAATAGAAAAAAAGGACAAGGCCTCAATGAGAACTATGCGAGGGAAGTAATGGAGTTGCACACGCTAGGTGTAGATGGCGGCTATACCCAAAACGATGTGACACAAGCTGCACGGGTACTAACCGGATGGACAGTGTATCCTTTAGGTGAGGAAGGTACTCAAAACGCAATTAGAAAATTTATTGAAAACATCGGCGAAGAAAGGCTTGCTGATCGAGGATTTGTACATGAAGGTGATTTTCTTTTTGCAGCTAACCGCCACGATGGAGGTGAAAAAGTAGTACTAGGCAAAAGTTTTAAACCAGAGGGTTACAACGAAGGTGTGGAGCTGCTAAGTATGCTTGCACATCATCCGTCCACGGCAAGATTCATTTGCAGAAAACTGGCCGTAAGGTTTGTAAGCGACAACCCTCCTGCAACTTTGGTAGACAGGATGGCCAAAACTTTCAACAATAAGGATGGCGATATAAAACAGGTATTGTTGACAATGGTAGCATCACCAGAGTTTTGGAGCAAAGAAGCGTTGCGTGAAAAAACAAAGTCGCCTTTTGAATTGGCAATAAGTTCAATACGTGGTTTAGACGCAGAGGTAGCAATGCCCTACCAGTTATACAATTGGATCGACAAAATGGGGCAGAAGTTGTATTATTACCAAGCACCTACCGGCTTTCCTGATAAGGCACAATATTGGATTAATACAGGCGCCCTTCTCAATCGCATGAACTTTGGGCTTGCACTTGCTTCGCAACGTATTCCCGGTGTAAAGATTGACTTGTTGAAACTAAATGAGGGGCACGAACCTGAAAGCGCCGAAGCCGCTTTGGTAACCTACGGAAAAATTATAATGCCGGAACGCAACTTGCAACCATCTGTAAACAGGCTAACGCCCTTATTGCATGACCCGCAGTTGCAACAGAAAATTGAAAACAAAGCAAATAAGCAGCCGTTATCTCAAAAGACCAATGACCAGGCGGAGAATAATGACCAGGTAAATACGAAGAATAGTACGGAAAAAAAGCAACAGGTTGCCAGCACGTTTACTGCCGTTGCTGCGGTAAAGGGAAGTGCAAATATGTTATCACAGGTAGTAGGAATTATCATTGGCTCACCCGAATTTCAAAGAAGGTAAGATGGTATTAAGTCGCGGGTTTATAGTTTAAAGAACAGGCAGCAATTGCAAGGCTAGAAGGCCAGCTTCAAACCTTAAACCTTAAACCTTAAACCTTAAACCTACAACTTGAACTGTGAACTTCAAACATCAAAAATTGTAAACTCATGGTTTCTCGCAGAGGTTTTATAAAAAAAGGGGGATTGGCACTTTTTGGAATAGGGCTTGGCGGCGTTCCTACATTTATTGCGCGCGCCGCTACCGGCGATAAAATTATAAGCCCATACAAGAAAAAAAAAGTTTTGGTAACCGTCTTTCAGCGCGGTGCTATGGATGGTTTAATGGCAGTGACACCATTTAACGATGAATACCTGAAAGCGGCAAGGCCGACTTTGTTTATGTCTGCAGCAAAAGATCAAAAAGGAAGGCCGTTGTTTGATCTTGATGGAAAGTTTGGACTGCATCCGGCAATGAACGCGTTCGAATCGCTCTACCGAGAAAAGCGTTTGGCTATTGTACATGGTATTGGGTCGCCTAACAATACCCGTTCTCATTTTGATGCGCAGGACTACATGGAGTCCGGCACCCCTTTTAGTAAAGGCACACCAAGTGGTTGGCTTAATCGGGCAGTTGGTCTGCTTGGCCACGACGCTTCTCCTTTTAGGGCGGTGAGCCTTACTTCATCAATGCCCCGTTCCTTTTATGGCGATAATCCTTCTGTAGCAATCAGTAATTTGCAAGATTTTGCGATACAGATGAAAGGGAATCCCCTCGGCGTCAACATGGTCTCAAAAAGCTTCGAAGAGTTATATGATCAAACCACTTCAGTCCTGTTAAAAGAAACCGGTAAAGAAAGTTTTGATGCAGTAAAAATGCTGCAGAAAACAGACGTTAAAAACTACAAGCCTGAAAACAATGCCGCTTACCCTAACACTGCCCTGGGTAATTCTTTAAAACAGATAGCTCAACTAATTAAAATGGACGTAGGTCTGGAAGTAGCTTTTGCAGAGTCAAACGGATGGGATACGCACTTTAACCAAGGTGCAGAAAACGGTGTTTTTGCACGAAATGTGGCCGATTTAAGTAATAGTATTACTGCGTTTTGGACCGACTTAACTGCGTACCAGGACGGGGTAACCGTAATGACAATGACAGAGTTTGGCCGCACAGTAAAGCAAAACGGAACCGGCGGAACAGATCATGGTCGCGCCAGTTGCAACTTTATTCTTGGCAATGATGTAAACGGAGGCGTTGTCCATGGCAGGGTACAGCCGCTGGCTATAGAAAATCTGGAGGACGGGCGTGACTTAGCTGTTACCACAGACTTTAGAAGTGTTTTTTCTGAAGTGGCAGATAAGCACCTGAAATTGAATAACGATAAATACTTATTTCCCGATTGGACAGGAAGTAGAATTGGAGTAATGATATGATGTATTTCACTTGCCTTACTTAAATTTTACAGGCTTTGAACCAAGGGTCGCATTCATTTCTAATGCTGTATTAATTCATCGTAACTCAAGTTGTTGACTTCTTTCCGGTAGAAAACTATTTCGTTCTTACCATGCTGATTAATTAAGATCCAGGGTGAGCATTGTACTTCCTTTAAGATTTGAGTCTGATATATCGCTTTGTCCTTGTGTCGTTTTTTTAATTGTTTCTACTCACTCATAATTTATACGTGACCGCGAGTCCTTTGCTATCTACTCCAACAGCGGGTGAAATAGTCACATTTCTCATTCCTTTTATTTTATGTAGTTGCGGCACTAAAATGCCCGCACCGGCACCAACTGCGTAACCGAGCAAATTATCGCTTAAAAAATGCATTCCTGCTTTGTACCTCATATAGCCTACTACGGCCGGCACTGCTGCTGCAAATGCCCACACATAAGGCTTAGCTCTTGAATCGGGATTGAAATCAGCAAATGCCTTTGCCATAAAAAAAGTAGCCGCTGCTGTTGCTGCAGTGTGCCCGGCAAAGAAGGCGCGCTGAGAATTTTTTTCCATTCTAAAAGAAGCATCCAATGTGGTATTGTATACGTAAGGACGGCTGCGATAAACATTGCCGGTAGCCATTGTAAACACTGTTCCTGTTATCGCCATTGTTTCCACATATAAAACCATCAACTGCCCAAACTTCTGCCGTTCGTTTTTATTTATCAACCCCATTAACACAGGCATCACAAATGAAGCCTGAAAGGGAATATAGCTGGCATCGTCTATTTTTTTTGAATAATACCCTACACTGCTACGGTCAAAAAAAGGAACCTTATCGCGTGTTTTAGTGGCTAGTTCTATTGGTGTCAAATCTTTTTTATTATTGATAAGACTAACCCCAAGTGCTGTTAATCCAATTCCGCCGGCTATTATTGCTCCGTCTTTTAGAATGGTGGTATGATAGGGTGACGATGAATTAGTCGCCTGAGATTGCTGGGCAAACGTGGCATGTATAGTAATGATAAGGCTTAAAAAAAGAGTAGTGCATCGCTTCATAAGTTTCTATTTAATTATTCTGTTATTGCAAAAACAGTGCTCGGCAAGTCTTTCTTATTTCTACGGAGACACAAACACTTTTAGTGCTTGTTGAATTCTAATAATAAAAACTAAATTATTAAAACGGCTTTTTAATGAAGTTTGAGGATTTTTATCTGAAGGGTTATAATTGGATCGTACGGTACCTATAGGTTGGATCAAAGCAACAAGTTGTAAGAACAAAAAGGAGGCGCTTTTCAGCAACCTCTTACTTTATTTGTATCGCGGCAATTCTAATTTACATTTTTAGGATCCTTATTTTTTACTTTTCGCCTAAATCTAATCGAGGCATTTTTACTGAGTGTGCTGGTTAAATTTAATTCAAATCGTTGATCACCTGCATAAATCACAGCTAAAGCGGTGTTGGGCGGTATGCGTCCAAGATTTTCCGCAAACATCGCTATTTCATTTACGCCATTGTTTAAGGCAAAGGCAAAGTT
>JALYZZ010000207.1 GCA_030948675.1 Bacteroidota bacterium
TCTTTCAGCAAAGGCCTGTAGTGTATTTTGGTAATCCAAAACGAAGAGCAGATCTTGAAAATGGCACTCATTTTCTGCTTTATTATGACAGTTTTATAAGATCTCACTCACAGGTATTTCAGTTAAAGTATATTTATTGTTTAATGTTGTTAAGAGGATGCCGTTGTTTATTCTGGATAATAATCTTTGGTTTCCCCCTGTGGACGAAGCGCTGCACGACGGCTTGCTGGCTATGGGCGGAGATTTGTCGGTGGAAAGACTATTGCTTGCTTATAAAAGCGGAATCTTCCCCTGGTACGATGGAGACATACCAATGTGGTGGAGCCCGGATCCGCGTTTTGTTCTTTTTCCAGAGGAGTTGAAATTAAGCAAAAGCATGAAAGTGCTTTTAAAACGACAGCCCTTTAAGTTTACAATAAATACAGCTTTTGCCAAAGTGATAAGAGCATGTAAAGAAAAAGAACGTGAAGGGCAGGATGGCACCTGGATAACAGATGAGGTAGAAGCAGCATACCTAACCCTGCATGCACAAGGGTATGCCCACAGCGCAGAAGTATGGCTAAACGATGAGCTTGCAGGTGGTCTGTACGGGGTAAGGTTAGGTAATATTTTTTTTGGAGAAAGCATGTTTAGCCAGGTAAGCAACGCCAGCAAATATGCGTTTATCAATTACATTACTCAACTGGTAAAAGACGGTGTGCAACTGATCGACTGCCAGGTGTACACGGAGCACCTTGAAAGCCTTGGAGCAGGAATGATTACCCGGCACGAGTTTATGAAATATATACATGCTTTGAACTAATAAGCCCTCCGTGTTTTGCAAATTGTAGCTATAAAACAAATCAGGCAAAAAAGGCGTTATTTTGCTTTACTAATTTCAGACAATGCAAACATTTTCCCGCGAAGATTTAGTGTTATCGGAGTTATTTGACGCGTTACCTGAGTGTGTAATATTCTTCAAACCATTAGTCTTTAATCAACACATTAGTGACTTTGAAATAGCCTTTTGCAACACCGCTGCCGGCGCCTTTCTTAATGTTCCAAAGCAGGTTGTATTATCTCAAACCATTCTTACAACTTCCCTTTTTGAAGACAACTACAAAAAGACGCTTTTTAGACAATGCCTGCAGGTATGGGAAACGGGAAAATCGCAGGAAGACGGCTGTTATAGCAAGTCTCTCGACAAGCACTTTACTATCGTAAAGCGTAAAATTAATAATGGTGTTATCAGCATTACAAGAGACAGAACCGATCATTTTGTTGCAGAAGAGGCAAGCCAACAACAAACAGCTCTTTTTACCAGCATTTTAGACGCATCGGCAGACGGTGTCATGATTTTAGAAGCCATCAAAACAGAAGCAGGTGTGGTAACTGATTTTAGACTTACACACTGCAACAAGGCTGCTTTTGCACTTGCTAAAATATCGCCTGCCTCCATTGGCAAAACAATGCTGGAGATCTTACCACATCTTGAAAGTTCTGAACAACTCATTGCGCACAAAAAAGTAATAGACACGGGGCAGCCTGAAAGATTAGAGACAACATTTAGAGATGAAAACGGCAAAGAATACGGATGGTTTATTGTTTCTCTAATGAAAATGGGTGATAACGTAGTTTCTACTTTTATTGATATTTCTAAAGAAAAACTTGACCAGGAAAAAATAGAAGAACAGGCAAGACTGCTTGACGGCATCTTTGAAGCATCGCTAAACGGAATTTTTGCGTGTGAGGCGATACGAAATGAGGATGGAAGAATTACAGATTTGCAACTGGTTAAAATCAACAAGGCTTTTACAAGCATTATTGGTATATCAGCCGAGGTTGCAGAAGGCGCCAGTTACGATACTATATTTCCAAATGGTCGCGAATTTGGCATGTTTGATCTGTACTGTGAGGTGATTGAGACTGGTAAAAATTTGCGGAAAGAAATATTTTATAATGCAGAAAAATTTGGAGGCTGGTTTGATGTATCCGCGAGCAAGCGTGATAATAATGGCATCGTTATCACTTTTGCCAACGTTACAGAAAGCAAGCTAAACAAACAAGCAATTGAGGATGGGTCTAAGTATTTGCAGGATGTAATCGACTCTTCACAAACAGGTATTTTGCTGCTGTCACCCGTTAGGGATACAGCCGGCGAGGTCATTGACTTCAGGTTTAGAATTGCAAATGAAACTCTTGCAGGTTTTACCGGCGTTAAAGCTGCTGACCTTGCAGGAAGACTATATACTAAAGTGATTACCGAAGGGGTAAGCGATGCTTTATTTAAACGTTATAAGACAATTGCAGAGGGAGAAGAAGCGCAGGCGCGATTCGAGATTCCATACCATGTAGCCGGAACAGATACGTGGTTGGATGTGCTGGTAAAAAAGCGGAATGAAGAGCTTTTAATTACTTTTCTAGACATCACCGCAATAAAAAGACTACAAGGCGAAATTGCGGCGGCCGCCGAAAAACTCAATACAATTGTCAATCATGCTTCAGCAGGCATGTTTACTCTCAGTCCGGTTTTTAATGCTGAAGGGCAAATTGATGACTTTCGCTTTGCAATCGTAAACCAGGCAGTAGCTACGTATATTGGCGAAAAAGCTGAACATCTTACGGGCGCTTTAGGCAGTGTTTATTTTCCTGCTTATAAAACAAACGGTCTTTTCAAAATATATGAAGACACGTATTGCAACAAGGCAGAACATCATTTTGATTTTCACTACCAGGACGGTTACGACGTTTATTTCAACATCCATACTGTAAAAGCAGGCGATGAAGTGCTTGTTACTTTTACAGATCATACTACCCTAAAGAAACTACAGGTACAGCTTGAAGCATCCATAGAAGAATTAAAAAAATCAAACGCCAGTCTTGAAGAATTTGCATATGCAGCATCCCATGATTTGCAAGAGCCTTTACGTAAAATCAACTACTTTTCTGAAAGACTGAGAAAAGGCATTGGACAGGCGCTTTCTGCAGATGAAACCAGAATGTTTGAACGAATGGAAAATGCTGCATCGCGAATGAGCCAGCTTATTACAGATTTGCTCACCTATTCACAAATTAGCAGAAACACTCATACTCCTGAAACTTGCAATTTAGACTACATCATTCAACAAGTGCTGATTGATCTTGAAACGACAATTACTATTAAAAAGGCAGTCATCACTACCGGCAGCCTTCCCGCCATAAAGGGAGATCCACTACAGCTTCGCCAGATGTTTCAAAATCTGTTAAGCAACAGTTTAAAGTATAATAAAGCTGATGTGTCGCCGGAGATTTTAATAGAATGTGAGGAAGTTGAAAAAGAAACAAACGGCCAATTAAATATTTATTACCAGATAACTATTACAGATAATGGAATTGGGTTTGAGCAGGAAAATGCTGAAAAAATATTTAAAGTATTTCAGCGACTGCATGGCCAAAGCGAATTTCCCGGCACAGGGATAGGGCTGGCTATAGTGCAAAAAGTAGTAGAAAATCATCACGGTTTTATAAAAGCAGAAGGTCGCCCGGCGATCGGGTCAGTATTTACTATTCTCTTGCCCAAGTTGTAAAACAACAGACTGTCTCATTAGGAAGTACTAACTCGGGAAAAATTCGTGTGACAGTACAAAAAGCTTAGGCTATTGCAATGTGCCGTTACCTAAATAATTCCTACAATCCTTCACGTTTCTGCCACCAAATGGCATTTTTTTTCGTCTGCTACAACAGCTTTAAAATAGTATTAAAAGCCCTGCAACGGGGTAAATGAAATACTGTTTGCAGCACGCGTATTTTAAAAAAAGTTGCAAGCAAAGACGCGTATTGCTTCTCTTGAATACCTGAGGCCTGTTAATAAAAAATTTGAATGAATAAATTATTAACAGATGGACAATTTTTAGAATATAGAAGTAAGTTTAGAAGCCGGAAAAATAAAAAAAATGTCTCATCCCACTCATCAGCGTTTAACACGAAGAACTAAAAAAGCTGTATTTGGACGCCTAAAGCTAAGTACAGAACTGTCTGATCATGCCACAAACAATGAAACAATACATGATATATTTACCATTGTACTTATAATGACCGCGATCGTACTAATGATTGTTTTATAATGTTGGCTTATAGACCTTTTTTAACATTATCTGATTTTCATTGCCGCGCAATGATCCATTTACTTTATCACCTCTTTTTATCATTATAATCTAAGCAAACCAATTAGGAGCAATAAGTTCTTTCTCTATATTTGCAGCACCAGTTTGCAAACTGAATGCCCAAGTGGCGAAATTGGTAGACGCACTGTGTTCAGGTCGCAGCGTTCGCAAGGATGTGCTGGTTCGAATCCAGTCTTGGGCACTTTAAGTTTTATGAGCCCTTGTAAACTACGCTTTTACAGGGGCTTCTAATTTCTGCATCTAATTTATTTTTGCTTTTTTCAACTACTTTTGACGCATCATTGATACACGGAAATTATTAATATTAACATAATAAAACGATTGACTAAAGATCGGAAATCTTTTACAGTAAAACCTCAACAAGGAAGTTTCAGCTATTTACCATTCCTGAAACACCACCAGCTTTAAAAGATTTACTTAACCAAGCTTCTTTCATTTTTACCCGTGAAACCGCATCCATTAAGGTTTTACTAAAAAACGGATTTCAGGGAAGGCACATTGCATTTGCACCTGATGCCAGGTTTGTTTTAGATACAAACGACAATAAAAAGCCCCTTCTTTTTTAAATGCAAAAAAACTGGAAGACTGTAAATTTATTTGTGTTATTCCGCGGTTACGGTATACACCCTATTATAAATTCAATCCCAAAAATTCTGGCTGGTCTGATGAAAAAATAAGGCCGGTAGATACAACAAATGAACAGTTCAAAGAAAAAGACCATGCCAGGCAGCTATGATTACCTGAGTTCGCAAAGACCGGTAATAACGCGTTGGTTTGCCGTGAAATGACTTACCGGTTAATATCATGGAAGAACTACTAATTGACCCGCTGCTGGCAGAGGAAAACTGCATGGGGTATACCGTGGCTATTGCATCCCTGATAAAGCAGCGTCAGCTTATGCTAAAGCGCGTACGGTTTTTAGCTTCAAATGTCACTCTCCTATTATTGCTGCAGCCAATGAAACACCTAGTAACTAGGGAACCGCTAGCTAAAATTTTTCGGGAGACTTTTTTTCATATCTATCCAAGAGATAAAGGGTTGACTTCAAGAAATAAAGCGTTGGTTAAGGTAGCGCTCTGCCATTGATTTTTTAACGGTCATACTAACAACATTTACAAAAACTTCGCTCACACTATTGTCATTGCAAGAACATACTATCAGTACGCGGCAATTACTCATGCGCAACTAAAATTACAGGCAGCTATTTTTAAAAATATTTTAGAAGCTCCTTTTCGTTTTTGCTGGTAACAATAAATGTAATTCTATTAAACATCACAGAATAAAATATTAGTAGCATAATATGACTGCTTCGTGTACTCAATTTCCATAAAGACATCAATGTGTAAAAAAATATTGAAAGTTTTTGGGTTGTTTAAAATAAATATTTAACATTACAATATTATTGATAAATAATTCAATATAATTGAATTAAAGACTTGCATATGATAACTAAACTACCTTGTCGCCTTGTTTTATTTTTTAGCTTGTTTTTTCTTTTTGCTGCTAAGGCCCAGTCTCAGATTAGAATTTCGGGAACCATAAAAGATGAAAAAAATGAACCGGTTTCGGGCGCTACTGTAAACGAAAAGGGCACTGTCAACAGTACTTCAAGCAATGAGGAAGGAGCTTTTCAGTTAAATGTTCGAAGTGGCAGTTCTGTTTTAGTTATTAGTGCCGTTGGGCATACTACACGCGAAATAACAGCAGGGCGGCAAACGAAAATGAATGTAATACTTTCCTCCAGCAACAAAGAATTAGATGCTGTAGTTGTAGTGGGTTACGGTACACAACGAAAAGTAACCAATGTTGGCGCACAATCATCCATTAGCACTAAAGAACTGGTGCAGTCGCCGGTTGCCAATATCAGTAATTCGCTGGTTGGTCGAATGCCTGGTCTTTTTGCCATTCAGAGTAGTGGCGAACCTGGTAACGACCAGTCGCGGCTTTTAATACGGGGTATCGCAACGTTTGCCGGTACCGGCTCGCCTCTTATACTGGTAGATGGTATTCAGGTAGATAACTATAACAATATTGACCCTAACGAAATTGAAGCTATCACTATTTTAAAAGATGCTTCATCAACTGCCGTGTATGGGGTAAGGGGTGCCAACGGGGTTATTATTATCACTACAAAAAGAGGCCGAACCGGAGCGCCTGTTGTTAGTTACACCTTCAACAACGCTATTAACAGTTTTACGGCTATTCGCCAGCAAATGAACGCCTTCGATTATGCGACCGCCTTCAACCAGGCTTTAAAAAACGACACCTATGTAAATGCGGGTATTTATACGCCTAAGTTCACTGATGCAGATTTACAACTCTACCAAAACCACCAGGATCCTGTTTTCCATCCCGATGTTAACTGGTACGATGTACTGCTGAAAAAAGCATCTTCCCAACAACAACATAATTTATCAGTAAGAGGCGGAACTGATAAAGTGAAGTATTTTATATCGGCTGGAATGTTTAGCCAGGCGGGGTTATTCAGACAGCAAGACATAGATGCCGGCTTCGATCCGCAAATTCGTTATAAGCGGTACAACTTCCGCTCAAACCTAAATTTCGAAATAACTAAACGGCTGAAGGCTGCAGTTGATGTTTCTACGCAAATAGAAAACCGAACAGGCAACGCTGCAACAACTACCGGCGTTATAAACTCACTAACCGGTGCCAATCCACTAGGTTCGCCCAGCATTATTGACGGCAAAATTGTAACGCTTTCTCCCAGTGGTATTCAGGGAGGTAATGGCGACAATCCCATTACTCCGCTTTACACACAAGGATATAAAAATGACATTCGCAATTTTATCAATTCCTCTGTTCGGCTTGATTATGATTTAGGATTTATCACCCGGGGATTAAGCACCCATGGTATTATTGCCTATCAAACAGCTAACCGTAAGGTAAGTAATTACATTAAGCCACTCATAACTTACCAGGCACGAAAGCTTGCAGACAACACTGTGTTTTTTGCACAGCAGCTTGATCAAAGCCCTTTTAACTACAGCACTGCAAGCCCCGACAGAAACAGGCGCATTACAGGCGAATTTGCTTTTGATTATAAGAGAAGTTTTGGCAGCCATAACGTAACCGGCTTGTTACTTTACAATCAAATTAAAACCTACGACCCCTCGTTTGCTTTTGGTGTACCCAACGGTTACCAAAGTTTCGTGGGCAGGGTGGCCTATGACTATAAGGGGCGCTACCTTGCTGAGGTTAATTCATCTTATACAGGTACCGAAAATTTTGCACCTGGTAACCGCTTTGGTTTATTTCCTGCATACTCGTTAGGTTGGGTGCCAACTTCAGAGAATTTCTTTCCTAAAAACAATATTGTTTCCTTCCTTAAAATCCGCGGTTCCTATGGCCAGGTGGGAAACGACCAATTAAGTTCTGATTACCTCACCAGTACTACAGGCCGTTTTCTTTACCGTCCTACAGCATTTACACAAACCGGGTACTACTATTGGGGTGTGGTTGGTAACAACTATACGTCCTATCCAGGTATAAGAGAGGGTAGAGTTAACAATCCGGGATTAACCTGGGAAAGAGCTGTGAAATCAAACTTAGGAATGGACGTCACCTTACTCAATGGCAAGGTTAGCTTAACTGTTGACTTTTTTAAAGAAACACGCGATAACATTCTTGCAACCCCCCAAACAGTATCTCTGCTTGTAGGTACTACCCTGGCAGCCCAAAACCTGGGTAAGATGAGCAACAAAGGTTTTGAAGGAGATATTACGTACCGCGACCATTCAAACGCTTTTAATTACTGGGTGAAGGGAAATTTCTCCTTTGCAAGAAACACCATATTGTTTCAGGATGAGGTGCCGAAAGCTTTTGGTTATCAAAACCGTACCGGGCAGCGTTTCGGACAATTCTTCGGGCTGATTGCAGAAGGATTATAT